>JADFTG010000011.1 GCA_022560365.1 Chloroflexota bacterium
GGCAATGCCAATGTTGGCGGCGCCGGTAATGTCCACCGGATCGAGAGGCCCGTTGTTATGCACGGCGATCCCCACGGTACATTTGAACTCCACAGCGTGGGTGGCCGTGGCCGGGCAGTCGATGGTGACGCCGGTGACCTTGGCGTCGGCCCGGTCGAAGACGGAGTTGGTGTCCTGTCCCGAGCCCGAGTTGTTATTCGGATCGGGGTCGCGGACGTGGAGCTGGTCGACCTGGACGTCGGCTGAGCCGGTAAAGTCGTGGAAGCTGCGCAGGGAGCACTGGGTGGTAAAGGTCTTGCTCACCGTCGTGCTGACGCTGGCGACCAGGGAGAGGCCCTGGGTCTGGTCGGCCGGGTCGTCGCAGTCAATAGGCACGCTGAGGCCGACGGTGACGTCGGCGCTGACGGGCGTGGTGGGCCCGTTGCTGTGGACGGTGACGGCCACGCGGCAGTCGAAGGTGTCGCCGGTGTCCACTGGGTCGTCGCAGTCCACGGCAACGCCGGTGACCTTGAGGTCCGCCAGGTCGAAGACGGAGATCGTGTCGGTCGCGGAGCCGGAGTTGTTGGTCGGGTCGGAGTCCACGACGTGGAGTTGATCGATCTGCACGTCACTTGAGCCGCTGAAAGTATGGAAGCTGCGGTCGGTGCAGGTGACGGACCAGGTCTTGCTGACGACGACGGGGACGCTCACGGGCAGCGAGACGTCCTGCTCCGTCTGGGAGCCGGCCGGCGTCAGCGTACAGTCCGGCGGGCCCGAAAGGCTCTCTGTGACATCGGCGTTCACCGTCCGGAAGGGGCCGTTGTTGTGGACGGTGTTCTCCACTGTGCAGTTGAAGGCGGTGTTGACATCCACCGGGTCGTCGCACGTAACGCTGACGCCGGTGACCTTCACGTCCGCCTGAGCGATCGCCGCCACCGTGAAGTTGGCAGAGGCCGAGTTGTTACCCGGGAACGGGTCCTCGACGTGAAGGTCCTTGATGCTGATGTCGTTCGTGATGATGAAGTCGTGGAAGCTGGGGTTGAAGCAGTGGATGGTGAACTGCTCGATCACCTGCACCGGCACACTCACCGGCAGCAGCACCTGCTCCGCCTCCGCCACCTTCTGCTGCGGCAACGTACAGTCTCTCGGCCCTGTGAAGGTCGTCGTTACCACCTGCACCGCGACCGGCCCGTGGGGGCCGTTGTTGTGCAGCGTCTTCACGCAGTCGATGGTCACCGCCACGCTCACCGGTATCTCCGGCGGGGCGTCGCAGAAGAAGTCCACGATCTTCACGTCCGCCTGAGCGATGCAGCCGATGGTGTACTGGGTCTCTTTGGCGTTGTTGGTCGGATCCGAGTCCACGATCGTAGGGTCAAGGGGCTGGATCTCGTCCTGGATGGTCAGGGTGTGGAAGCTGGGGCCGGTGCAGTGTACGTCGAAGGTGGTCACGTCCTGTACGGGTTGGCTGACGAGCAGGTCGAACACCTTCTTGACGCCAAGCTCCTTGAAAACGCCGGGGACGCTGTCCACCACAAAGCAGTCGCCAGGCGCCAGACCCAGAGCGGCGGGGTCGGTCTGGATGGGCCCAACGCCCAGTTGGATCTTGGGCGGGTCGCAGAAGCCGTCCAGGTCGTCGTCGTACTTCACGAAGTAGGGGACGCCGGTCTTGGCGCTGACCTCGAAAATGGAGGGGTCGATGAGGACGGAGCACTGGGTGAGCGAGGGTTGGTCGGGGCAATCGACCTCCTTGATGTCCAGGGTACGCACCAGCTCGTTGGGGCCATTGTTGTGGAGCACCTGGACCACGTCGTAAAATATCTGCTCACTGACCGGCCCTTCCGCTGGTCCGATGGCCTGCAGGTCCAGCTTCTTAAGGTCGGGGTCCCCCTGCTCACACGAAGGGCCCGGCATCGTGCCGAACACGGTTCCAGCGCCGGTCTTCAGGCCGATATCGACGTCCGGATCAATTGGGAAGCTCTGGCTCAGCGTGACTGTAAAGGTACCAGTGACGAAGGGGTCCACGATGCCGTTCCACTTTACGCCTGTCAGCCCCGTGTTCCCCGGGTCGAGAATCACCAGACCAGAAGGATCAGGCTCGGAATCAACATAGGCGTCGAACGCAACCTGGCAGAGCGATAGCACCCAGTGACTGAGGCCGCAGCCCTGGCCATTCAGGTCCGTTATCGTATAGCTCCAGGTGTTGAGGGTAACTCCGTTGAACTTGATCTCGTACGGGCAGCTCCCGTCGGGCAAGCTGAGAGTTTTGACGGTCGTCGTGTTCACGGAGAAGACCTGCGCCACCCACATCAGGCAGTCGCCACCGATGTTGATATTCACCGTGGCAGAAGTGTCGCCCACGGCGACGGGTCCGGAAACATCGAAAGTGCGAGTGTCCCAATAGGCACCGTCGCTGCCGGTCAACGAGTTGTTGAATGAAGAGGTTCCGTCGCCGCCCGTGAAGGAGACGTTTTCTACGGACAACTGCCCATCGCCGACGATATACGTGGTCTTGGCGCTCACCGGGGTGCCCGCCGTGAAGCCGCTGATGGTGTTGGTTACTGAGGCACCGACGAAGCGAAGGACATCGTCTCCGTCCAACAAGACGATGTCTCGGGCCGGGTCACCGGCGTTATCGTATACAACAACGAGCGAGGCGCCCTGGCGGAGTATGGCTCCGCCGGAGGCCACGCCGGTCAGGGCGTACGTTCCGTTGCCGGATACGAGCGACGTAACGTCGGCCCTGTAGGCAAAGCTGTTAGTGCGGAGCCAGCAGGTATCGGGCCCGCTTCCTATTAGCGTGCCGACGATCGGTGTGCCGGCGAACGTGAGGCTCTTCAGAGAGGCGCTCTCACCGTTGTCGAGGAACCCCGAGTAGAGATAGGCCCTATTCACGGTAGCGCCGCCAGGTATGCCAGCGATCGTGATGCTGCCGGACGTCGAGGAACGCAGCCCATCTCCCGCTGCGACATAGTCGCCGTTGGTCTGTATCACCGTGAACAGGCTCAGGTCTAGGACTTTGTCGCTGCCATCGGCGATCGTTTCGCCGTCGTCGGCACGGACGATCGAGAGCGGCGACCAGGGCGTCGCCAGCGCCAGCAGCGCTGCCAGCGCCACCGCCAGTACTATTCCCGTGATCGCGGCCTGGAACCGTCGTGGGTGTTGTCGTAACGTCTTCATCCTGGTGTACCTCCTGTGCGACTCAGCTCGCACTGAATGTCAGCGGTGGCTTCGTAGGCCTTTTTCTCACCGATTTTGAACCAACCGCTCCTTGCTTCCGTTCCTGTCACGAGCGACAATAAAAAACGCTAGGGTGTGCGCCCGCATTCTCTGGCTTGACCCCGGCGGCCCCTGTAAGTTCCGCCGGGGTCTTTGTCTTCTCGAATTCTCTAGATCATCCCTTCCCTCTGCTGGGGGCGTGTGTTCGCGGCTAGAGGATATGCCGGTCCGTCGAATGGAGAGTAACGATGCAGACGGGCATGCTGGCCCAGGGAAGTGCTGTCGTCAGGAAAAGAAACCATGGCCGCACCCTCCCGCCTGCTGGCCGAACACTTTGCCCTGCCGCCTATTACACCATCTTATGTCGGTCTGTCAATACCCTAAATCAGGTATTCCAATTGCGCCATCAGGCACAGCACAAAGAGCGCTGTGTTAAGTTGCTCCCGTGATTCCCCTCGGGGGAGCTGTCAGACACGCTCGTGCCCGCTCCTTCATCGAATGACCAGTGCCCAACTTCCAGTCCATTGGACGGCGTGGCCCTTACCGCATCAGTGATCGTCCATATGGCGACGCCGAGAATGACGATGAGGATCGTGGAACCGAAAACACGCAGCACTTGCCACACCCCCTTCACGTTGTGCGACAGATCATATCTCGCCGAGAAGATATGCCAAGTCTCCCCAGAGCGTACGATCGAGGCGAACTACAGCTAGCGCCGCTAGGTACCCATCTCGCTTCGTAGTCGCATGCCTTCAGGCTTACCGGGGTGGGGCCGGGCGACTGCCCTCAGTCGCTACGCCGCCCGCATCCGGCGCGGGTCGATGCCCATCTCGCGGCACCAGGCCGTGTACGCCACCGGCGAGATCTCCGAAGGCTTGATCTCGCTGCGGCCGCCCCAGAACACGTTCGTGTACGACACCGGCATCCCGTACGAGGCCAGGTGCTTGTCGATCGCCGCCTTGTGCGCCAGCACCAGCTCCTTGTCCGTGCCGTGCGCCACGCCCATGATGTTCACGTCGTTGAACTGCGCCCCCGCCTCCCGCCAGTAGCAGTGCGTCAGGATGTGGTGGCGGCCCACCTGGCGGCCAGCCTCCTCTTCGCGCCCCTTCGGCACCGCCCAGTGGAACAGCGCATTGTAGCGCGTCACCCGCTCGCCCGAAGCCGTCTCCTTCACGTGCTCCAGGAACGTCGAGAAGCGCCCGACCAGCCCCTGGTCGTGCAGCGACTCCGCCACAGCGAAGAACGTCTGCAAGTCCACTCCGGCCTCTGAGGCGCGGGCGCGCCACGGATCGCGGACGATCTCCTCGACCGCGAACTCTCGTTTGAGCGCCGTCAGCACCCGCCACTCGCCGTCCGTCAGCTCGATGACCTCCGGGTACATCACCTCCGCCGGCTCGTCCAACTTATCGCCTGGCTTCATCCCGCGGCGCCGAGTATGCCCGACGCCGAGCACGAAGAGCGCCTTCGCCGGCATCAGCAAGTAAGCCTCGGCGTCCGTCTGAGCGGCGAGGAAGTTGCAGTGCGCGCGCATGTCGAACCCCTGAGGCACCTTCACGGTCGTCCACAGCTTGTACTTCGAGCCGGCCGTCGCCATCTCCGTCGTGCGGATCACCACGTGACCGCTGAAGGGGTCGCGCTGGAACATGAAGTCGAACGCCTGCTGCAGCCGCTCCTGCGGCACCTGCCAGGCGACGAGCGAGCCCTGCGCCAGGTTCGTCGGCATCAGCGTCTGCCGCACCCGCCGGATCGTTCCCGCCGCGAGCAGCGCGCCGATGCGCTCGATCACGTCGTCCAGCGGCACGTCCGAGCGCTGCGCGATCTCCGCGAACGGATCGCGTTGGAACCCCTCGAGCTTGTCCTCAGACACCTCGAGGATCGCGGTGTTGACGGGATCTGTCAGTTCGAGCGGGACCGGGCCTGCTTCCTGAGTCACGAGTAGCGCTCTTCCTTCCAGGGGTCGCCTCGCATGTGGTACCCGTAGCGCTCCCAGAAACCGGCCTCGTCCCTCGGGATAAACTCCAGTCCGTTCACCCACTTCGCGCTCTTCCAGAAGTAGAGGTGCGGCACGAACAGCCTGCACGGGCCGCCGTGCTCCGGCGGCAGCGGCTCGCCCTCGTAGATGTACGCCAGCAAATTCTCGTCGCGGATGAAGTCGTCGAGGAGCAGGTTCGCCGTGTAGCCGCCATAGCAGTGCGCCATCACGGCCTTTGCCTCCGGCTTCACCTGCACCTGCTTCAACAGGTCGGGGATAGAGACGCCCTCGAAGTTCGTGTCCATCTTGCTCCACGTCGTCACACAGTGGATGTCCGTGTTCACCTTCGTTCGGGGCAGCGCCGTCAACGCCTGCCAGTCCAGCTCCAACTCCTTCTCGACGAGGCCGAAGACGCGCAGACGCCAATCGTCCGTCGAAGCGCGCGGCGTCCCACCGTACGTCAGGACCGGCCAGTCCTCAACGACCTTCTGGCCGTCGGGTAGCCGCTCACCGTACTTCTCGTGGTCCTTCTTGCGCCGGGACAGGATATCGAGTACCAACAGGCGTCCTTCTCGCTATGGGGCGTTATATCTGAGCATAGCATGCGGTCATCCGCCGTCACAGGCAGCTTTGCCAACGTTCGCGCGTGAGCCGCGCCCCCCTTGTGCCGTATCATCGAAACGGATGAACACCCTCGATGCCGCGCCCGAAACGGGCGGCTCCGCACCGCAGCACACGGCGCTCCACCGCTGGGTGTTCTGGGGCGCCGCCGTGGCCGTCGTCGCCGCCGACCAGGCCACCAAGACGCTCATCCGCACGTTCATGGATCGGGGCGACATCTGGCCGTCCAGCGACTGGCCGGTGCGCATCAAGTACGTCACCAACACTGGCGCCGCGTTCGGCATCCTTCAGGACCAGGCGGTCTTCCTCACCGTAATGGCCTTTATCGGCCTCGCTGCCATCTACGTCTACTACCGGTATCCGCCGTTTCAGCACTGGGTCGCCACCCTGGCGATCGGCATGATGCTTGGCGGCGCCGTCGGCAACCTCGTGGACCGCATGATCGACGGCCGGGTCACCGACTTCATCGACTTCCCGCGCTTCCCCTCGTTCAACGTCGCCGATTCGTCGATCACCGTCGGCGTGGCGATCATCATCATCGGTTACCTCTTCCTCGAAACGCGCAAAGAAGCGCCCGCGCCGGCCGATGCGGACGGTTGACCTCGTCTCCGACGCGGCCGGCGAGCGTATCGACACGCTCATCGCCAGGCTCCTCCCGGAGCTCTCGCGCAGCCACGTCCGGAAGCTGATCGACGCCGGCTTCGTGACCATCGACGGCCATGTGCCGAAGCCGTCCGAGAAGCCACCGGTCGGCGCGCAGCTCCGGGTCGAGATTCCACCGCCGGAGGAGATGACCCTCGAGCCCGAGGACATCCCGCTGGCGATCATCTACCAGGACGCCGACATCATCGTCGTCGACAAGCCGCCCGGCCTCACCGTCCACCCGGCGCCGGGCCACCCCAGCGGCACGCTCGTCAACGCACTCCTCGCCGCCGTGCCCGACCTGCAGGGCATCTCCGGCACGCTGCGGCCCGGCATCGTCCACCGCCTCGACAAGGACACGTCCGGCCTCATCGTCGTCGCCAAGAACGACCGCGCGATGCGCACCCTGCAGGCGCAGCTCAAGGAACGCCTCGTGCACAAGATGTACCTTGCGCTCGTCGAGGGCGTCCCGGACCCGCGCCAGGGGGAGATCGAGGCGCCGTTGGGACGCCACCCGAAGAACCGCAAGAAGCAGGCCGTGGTCGCCGGTGGCCGCGAAGCGATCACCCGGTACAAAGTGCGAGAAACCCTGCCGGGAAACCGCGCACTGCTCGAAGTCGAGCCCGTTACCGGCCGCACCCACCAGATTCGCGTCCACCTCGCCGCCATCGGCCACCCCATCGTCGGCGACGCGCTTTACGGCAAGCGCTCAGACGTCGTCAGCCGCCAGTTCCTGCACGCCGCGCGCCTCGGCTTCAACATGCTCAGCGGCCGCCAGGTTGAGTTCGAGTCACCGCTGCCGCCGGACCTTCGCGCCGCGCTGGCAGATCTGCGCGAATAGGAGGGACGGTGCGCCCTCAAGCCGCGCCCCCTTCCCGCTCGTCCCGAGGTTCAACGGATCCGCAGGATTCTCAAAGGGCGAGCAGAGCACCAGCGTGCCCTATCGCGGCGTTCGTGCTCCGTTCGTGGTGAGGCTCTTGAACCATGAGCGGGCCGAGATGTCGGCCGCACGCGCACACGTAGCTGCATGCCTTCCCGGCCCGTAGCCGCATAGGCTTTCCGGACGAACCCGTCGGGCAGCCTTGCCGGGATGGGGGCGCAGCAGCGCGGCGGCCTAATGGCCCTCCTGCACCTCGACGATCTCATCGGCGACCAGGCCGTGTGCTTCCTTGTGCACGGCGTGCGCCGCTTCTGCATTCGGCGCGTCAACCAGGCAGTACACCTTGCCGGCCTGTTCGTTGAACCAGTAGCTGATGTAGTTCACGCCGTGCTTCCCCTGGACTTCCAGGTCGCGCTTGTGGGCGTCGGCGAGCCCCTGTGCAGTGAGTCCATCAACGGCCTTGTGCTCGTCCATGAATAGAGGCATGAAGTCACTCCTTCAGTCTGGTCGGAGGGGGCCATTACGGGGGGAGTCTAGTCGAAACGTCAGGAGCCTTGCAAGCGCTGCCGGCGGATCAGTGGCCGGGCGGCTTGCCAGCGCCGAGCGGCGTTACGCCCGTGGCGTAGATGTAGATGCGGTCGTAGAACCGCGCCAGCAGCGGCTTGTGTCCCTCTGCCTCCAGCTCGCGGATGTAGCCCGCCATCACCGCGCTGTAACCTTTCAGCGGCAGCGTCTTGTAGTACCAGTAGTCTTCGCCGTTCCAGACGAGCTTTACCGCCGGCTCGATCTGCCCGTACTCGATGTACGGCAGCTCCATCCCGTCCGTCGCCAGCGTCTCCAGCCGCCCCTCGTTGACCTCCTGCACGCCTTCCATCGGCTGCAACGATAGCCGCTCACCTTGCCCACTAGCAAGCGCCGTGAGCCTTAGCGGGCCGCTTGCTAGAATGTTCACATGTCCGTACGCACCCGTTACGCGCCCAGCCCCACAGGCGAACCACACCTCGGTAACATCCGCACCGCCCTCTTCGCCTGGCTCCTCGCGCGGCACCACGGTGGCCAATTCCTCCTCCGCATCGAGGACACCGACCGCCAGCGCCTCGCCGAAGGCGGCGTCGAGGCGCAGATGGAAACGCTGCGCTGGCTGGGCATCGACTGGGACGAGGGCCCCGACAAGGGCGGTCCGCACGCGCCCTACACCCAGTCCGAACGCCTCGACATCTACCAGGAGCACGCCGGCCGTCTGCTCGCCAGCGACTGGGCCTACCGCTGCTACTGCTCGTCCGAGCGCCTCGCCGAGGTACGAAAGGCGCAGCAGGCCCGCAAGGCGCCGCCCCGCTACGACCGCCACTGCCGCGACCTCTCGCCCGACGATCGCGCCCGGCGCGAGGCCGATAGCGCGCCAGCGGTCGTCCGCTTCAAGACGCCGCTGGACGGCGAGACGCTCACCCACGACGCCCTCCGCGGCGAGGTCTCCTTCGCCAACGACACGCTCGACGACTTCGTTATCCTCAAGTCGGACGGCTACCCCACCTACCACCTCGCTGCCGTCGTCGACGACCACCTGATGGAGATCACGCACGTCCTCCGCGGCGAGGAGTGGATCTCCAGCCTGCCCCGGCACGTCCTCATCTACCAGGCGTTCGGCTGGCAGCCGCCGGTCTTCGCCCACGTCTCGCGCATCCTGGGCAGCGACCGCGCCAAGCTCTCCAAGCGCCACGGCGCACACGCCGCTCTCACCTACCGCGAGATGGGCTACCTGCCCGAGGCGATCATCAACTTCCTCGCCCTCCTCGGCTGGTCGCTCGATGACAAGACCGAGATCATCGACCTCGACACGCTAATCGGTGCCTTCGACACCGGCCGCCTGCTCACCAACCCGGCCGTCTTTAACGCCGAAAAGCTCGAGTGGATGAACGGCGTCTACATCCGCAACCTCAAGCCGGAAGACCTGGCCGAGAGGGCGCGGCCGTTCCTCGAAAGCGCCCTCGGCCGGCCCGTCGACGCGCAGAAGCTCGCGCAGATCGCCCCGCTCATCCAGGAGCGCATCAAGACGCTGACCGACGTCGTCGAGATGGCCGACTTCTTCTTCACCGAAGGCCCGCTCGACTACGAACCGGCGACTCTCCTCGGCAAGAAGTCCTTCGCGGACGCGCCGCAACGCGCCGCCGAAGCGCTGGCGAGCGTCATCGCCGCCGTCGAGGCGCTGGACGACTGGAGTCACGAGGTGCTGGAAGGCGCGGTCCGGCCGCTGGCCGAAGAGATGGGCGTGAAGGCGGGAGAGCTGTTCGCGGTTATCCGCGTCGCCGTCACCGGCAAGACCGCCGCGCCGCCGCTCTTCGAAACGATGGCAGTCCTCGGCCGAGACGTCTCCCTGGAGCGCCTGGGCATTGCCCGCGACCGGCTCGCCGCAGCCCCCTGACGCGCGACCGCCGGGCCCCTGCCTCCGTGACCCAGCCGATAGCGCGCAGCAAGCAACTCCTCTACCTGTTCCTTGTCTCCTGTCTCCTGCGTCAGCCCGCCGCGATTAGACGCCCGCGGATGATCTGCCGGTGCGTGTAATCGGCCCCGACGAAGTCGTCCGTCAGGTATCTCTCGCCGCCGCAGGTGATCAGCGTCACCACGTCCTCGCCGGCGGGCAGCATCCAGTCCCGCGCGGTCGGGTCGGTCGGCTCCACCAGCACGCTCTCCGTCACCTCATAGATCAGGCGGCTGCCGTCCTCCCGCTGGATGCGTATGTGGTCACCGGCCTCCAGCTCGCCCAGCCGTTTGAACACCGCGTCGCCGTTCCAGGTGACGTGCCCGGCGAACACTGCGTTCTCGCCGTTGCCTGGATAGGACGAGAAATCGTACCACGCCACCAGGTCAGCATCGTACGGGACCCGCGGCAGGGCGTTCTCGTCCAGTCCATAGGTGGACACAGGCGCGTCAACGCCGATCTTCTCGATCACCAGCCGAAAGGGCTCTGTGCCGACTGTCTGCGCCTGCGGTGGCGGCTGGGCACCGTCTGCAGCCGCCGGTGCCACCGGCTCTCCTGGGCGCACCCAGATCAACTGTGACGGGTCGTTCCCCTGGTAGGCGAACTCATACGCGGCCACGCCGATCATCCCGATACCGACGAGCAGAAACAGCGACGACAGTATCACGTACAGGCGTCGCTTGCCGGTGTACTTGTAGCGGGATGGGGTGCGTCGAGACGTCATTCCTGACTAAGGTAACGTGCGCTCCCCGGTCAAGGTTGCTGGGATTACAAGCGATTTGCCAAATTGGCGCTAAATCAGCCGCCGGCGTTAACCGCGCCGGGCAGCGTCTCCGCCAGCGCGGCCCGGACAACGAGCCGGTACGGGTACTCCCCGCCGTACACCGGGTCGCCCGTGTCGACAAAGTCCCCGTCGCAGGTGATGATCGTGATCACGTCCTCGTCCGTCGCGCGCATTACCTGCAGCGAATCAGGGTCGTAGGCGTCCACCTGGAAGACATCGTTTACTACGTACGTGAGCTCCGTCCCGTCCTGCCCCACCAGCTTGATCTCGTCACCGTTCGTCACTGAAGTGAGAGAGAAGAACACGCCCGGGCCAAACCACGTCACATGCCCCGCGAACACGGCGTTGCTCCCCGTGCCGGGCTCTGCCGAGAAGTTGTACCAGGCCACGACCTCGGCCGCGCCCGGCCCCGTCGGCACTTCCGGCACAGCGTTCTGGTCCAGGCCGTAAGTGTCCACCTGCGCGTTGACGCCCAGCGTGTCGATGATCATCGTGTAGGCGCCCTGGCGCAGCGGCGGCTCGGGCACGGGCGTTGGCGTCCCGGTGTCGGTCGCCGGCGCTGGCGTCTCGCTCTGTATGATGACGATCGGCGTTTCGCCCAGGTCCCGCAGCTCGATGTCGGGCTCGCTCTCGCTCTCGCCGCTGAACGTTGACAGTCCGGCGACCGCGATCAGACCCAGGCCGCCGAAGAAAGCCAGCCCGCCCAGCAGGAGAACTGCTTTTCGTGTGAGGGACGCTTCCGTGAAGAATGTCATAGTTGTCGTGCGGCGGCTTCTTTGCCTAGCATCTATTATAGACGCATCGGCCAGTTGACCCCGTCTGAAAATAGGAACGCGCCGGCGCACGAAATGGATGCAAAATCGCCCGAAATCGCCGGAATTTCCGCCATAAACGGTCTACTCGTCGGCCATTCGACCGATCTCAGCGCCGCAACCGGCTGCACAGTCGTTCTCTGCCCCGCCGGCGCTGTCGCCTCCGTCGACGTCCGCGGCGGTGCCCCTGCCACGCGTGAAACCGACGTTCTTCGCCCCGGCAACCTCGTTGACCGTGTCCACGGCGTGCTCCTGTCCGGCGGCAGCGCCTTCGGCCTCGACGCCGCCGCCGGCGTCATGCGCTGGCTTGAGGAGCACGGCCACGGATTCCCCGTGCGCACCGGCGTCGTCCCCATCGTCGCGGCCGCCGCACTCTTCGACCTCGCCCTCGGATCGCCTGACGGACGCCCGGACGCCGCTGCCGGCTACGCTGCCTGCGAAGCGGCAAGTGCGGGGCCCGTCGCCGAGGGATCGGTCGGCGCCGGCACCGGCGCCACAGTAGGCAAGGCGCTCGACATGGGACGCGCCGTCCGGGGAGGCATCGGCACCGCCGCCGAGCGCACCGCCTCCGGCGTCACCGTGGCTGCCCTCATGGCCGTCAACTCCTGGGGTGAAGTCGTTAATCCCGACACGGCGCGCGTTGTCGCCGGCCCTCGCGCCGGCGAACGCGGCTTCGCCGACACGATCGAAATCGTTCGCGCCCGGCCGCCGCTCTCGCCGTTCACCTCGGAGAACAGCACCCTCGGCGTCATCGCCACAGACGCGACTCTGACCAAAGAAGACTGCGCGCGCCTGGCGACGATGGGA
>JADFTG010000223.1 GCA_022560365.1 Chloroflexota bacterium
GCAACGATTCGCATTTGCACCGGAGGGCGCTATGGCCTGCGAAAACGAGACCGCCATCGTACTGAGGGCAGCCGGACAGAAGGTTACACCGCAGCGCGTGCACATCCTCTGCGCGGTCCGCCACTCCGGCGTTCACATCACCGCCTCGCAGCTGATCGAAGAGCTGCGCACGTCCCACCCGTTCATCGACGCCTCGACGGTCTATCGCACGCTGGCGTCGGCGTCGGACCTGGGGCTGGTTTACGAGACGGATATGGGCTCGGGCGAGAGCGAGTTCGAGTGGGTGGGCAAGGACCGGCACCATCACCTGATCTGCCGCACCTGTGGCGACGTGACATCGCTCGACAACAGCTACCTTGACGGCCTGGCGACGCTGCTCTACGAAGAGGCCGGCTTCCAGGCTGACCTCGGCCACTTCGCGATCTTCGGCGTCTGCAAAGGCTGCCAAGCAGAAGCCTAGGCCCCGCACTATGATCCCCGCGGAAGCACTGCCAGTCCTGACGCTCGTGGGCTCAGTGGGCGTGATCAGCGCCGCCCTGGCGCTCGGCTTGCGCCACGGCATCGACTGGGACCACATCGCGGCGATCACGGACATCACGAGCACGACCGCTGAGCTGCCTGGCGCGGAGAAATGGCTGACGGGCGAGCCCGGCGTCATGCTCACCGACGAGTCGCACCATTCGATCGGCCACAGCCACAGCGGGACCGGGACGGTCGTGATCGCCGAGACGGCCGTCGCCGCCGGCCACGACCCCGCACACACCCACGTTGAGACGGTCCGGCGGAGCGCAGAGGCGCGCAACGGACAGCTGGCGGCGGTGACGGGATTCGTCAGTAAGCAGCGGTCGGCGCTGATGCTGGGAACCCTTTACGCGCTCGGCCACGGCTTCGTCGTCTTCTTGCTGGGCGTGGCGGCAATCGTCGCGCGTGGGTTCCTGCCCGATTGGATCGACCCGGTGATGGAACGGGTGGTCGGCGTGACGCTGATACTGCTGGCGTTCTACCTTTTCTATGCGATCTTCCGCTTCTTCCGGTCCGGCGAGGAGGTGCGCCTGCGGAGCCGCTGGATGCTGGTCTTCTCGGCCGTTCGCAACGCCTACGAGGGCGTCCGCGCCCGTGTCTTCGGCAAGCCGAGAAAACACGTGCACACCGAGCAGCAGTACGGCGCGAGGACCGCGCTGGGGATCGGCGCGATACACGGCATCGGCGCCGAGACCGGCACGCAGGTGCTCCTGATCACGACGGCCGTCGGCGCATCGAGTCAGGTCGCCGGCGTGATCGCCCTGCTGGCGTTCATCGTGGGCCTGCTGATCTCGAACACCGTGATCACGGTGGTGAGCCTGGTGACGGTCGTCTCGAGTTCGCGGCGGCAGTGGATCTACGTCGCGGCAGGCGGGATCGCGGCGGTGTTCAGCCTCGTGGTGGGCGTGCTGTTCCTCTTGCAAGCGAGCGACCTGCTGCCCGACCTCGACAGCCTCTTTAGCTGGCTCGGCCCGAACGAATAGCGCCGGCTAGACGGCGACGCTAACGTCGTCACCGTCGACCTGCACTTCGTAGGTCGGCAACGGCTCTTCCGGCGGCGGGCCGACGACCTCGCCAGTAAGGACGTTGAACTGGCCGGCGTGGAACGGGCACTCGACAACTTCGCCCTCGAGGATGCCCTCGCCCAGCGGACCCTGGCGGTGCGTGCATTCGTTGCTGAAGCAGACGAGCTTGCCATCGATGTTGGCGAGCACGACTTCGGTGTCGTTGACCTCGACGATCTTCATCTCGCCCGGCGGCACCTCGCTGGCGCTGGCCACTCGCACGAATTCCGGCATGGCTGTCCCTCCTGTAGGCGTCTGGCGTTGGTTCGTGGATAAGATAACACTTGGCGTTGCCGGGATTCGCCTGCGCTGCTAACATTGGTCAGGCGAAACCGTCCTAACAACCGAGACCTTTAATGCGGTCCTGCGAGGCCGCCAAGGGAGATCGAGTTGACGCACGCGTACGTCCCGACCAACTGGATACCATACCGGCTGACGCGCGGACCCTCTCCCATTGGTGAGAGGGTTTTTTATTGATCGCGCGCACGGTCCTCTCCGCGGAAGAGATCCGCCGCGCCATCCGGCGCATCGCCCACGAGATCGTGGAACGCAACCACGGGCTCGGCGATGTGGTGCTCGTCGGCATGCGCACCCGCGGCGTGCCGCTGGCGAACCGCCTGGCGGAAGCGATTGGCGAGATCGAGAACGAGAGCGTGCCCGTGGGCGCGCTGGACATCGGCCTCTACCGCGACGACATCGCCTCGCGGGCGCCGCACGTCCAGCCGACCGACCTGCCGGTGGCGATGGAGGGCCGCACCGTGATCCTCGTCGACGACGTGCTCTACACCGGCCGCAGCATCCGCGCCGCGCTGGACGCGCTGACCGACTTCGGCCGCCCGGCGGCGATCCAGCTGGCCGTGCTCGTCGACCGCGGCCACCGCCAGCTGCCGATCCGGGCCGATTACGTGGGTAAGAACATCCCGACCGCGCTGCACGAAGACGTGGACGTGCTCCTCGAGGAGACGGACGGCCACGACGAAGTGCGCATCGTGCGAGAGGAGGGCGAACAATGATCCGAGCCGCAAGCCAGGAGCAGACCGTCGCGCCGCGCTCCGCAGACGACCGTGAGTGGACGCGCCAGCACCTGCTCGACGTGGACGACCTGACCGGCGACGAGATCGACCTGCTGATGGAGACGGCCGACTCGATGAAGGAGGTGCTGGGCCGCGACGTGCCGCGCGTGCCGACGCTGCGGGGCCGCACGATCGTCACGCTCTTCTACGAGGCTAGCACGCGCACCCGCGCGTCGTTCGAGCTGGCGGGAAAGGCGCTGGGCGCGGACGTGATCAACGTCGCGGCCGGCGGCTCAAGCGTCGAGAAGGGCGAGTCGCTGATCGACACGGTGCGCACTTTGCAAGCGATCGGCGCCGACGTCTTGGTGATGCGTCACGGCTCGTCGGGGGCGCCGCATCTGGTCGCGCGCCAGATCCGCTCGTCCGTGATCAACGCCGGCGACGGCTGGCACGCCCAC
>JADFTG010000224.1 GCA_022560365.1 Chloroflexota bacterium
TGGGCCTCAGTGGCGATCTGGGCGAGGCGTGACACGTGCACCTGGTGGGCATCGATCTCCTTGCCGCCGTTGGTGAGGCGCGCGGCGGAGGCGACGGCGCTCTCGGCGACCTGTGCCGCAACGTCGGTCAGGGTGCGCGCGGCGGTGAGGGGTTCGCTGCGTGTCTTTTCGGCAGTCATGGGTGGTTCCTCCGAGGTCTGGATTGGGCGCCTTCGGAGCGCGAACCAAGAATACCGAACAGAGGCCCGTACCGCACGTGAGCTGCGGGCGCTGAGGCGATCAGTCGCGCTTCGCCAGGTAGGTGGCGAGGCCTTCGCGGAGGGGCGTCGGCGTGAGGCCGAGCTTCTCGCTGATGTCTGTCGGGTCGCCAAGGGCGTCCATCGTGATGAAGTCGACGGCGTCAGGGGTGAGCGGCCGGCCGGGCGCGAACTGGAGCACGGACGCCAGCGCCTTCATCACGAACGTGGGCGCGGGGAGGAGCAGGCGGCGGCGCCCGGCGACCTGGAGAGCCGTCTTGACGACGTCCGACATGGAGAAAACATCCGGGCCGCCGATTTCGAACGTCTGGTTGGCAGCGGCCGGATTGTCGAGACACTGGGCGGTGGCGCGGCCAACGTCGTCGATGAAGACGGGCTGCATCATTTGCTTGCCGACGGCGCCGATCAGCGGGACGAACGGTTGGAAGCGTGACATGGCGAGGAAGCGGTTGAGCGCGCGATCTTCCGGACCGTAGACCCACGGCGGGCGGAGGATAGTGTAAGTGAGGCCGCTGTTGCGGACGGCCCGCTCGGCGCGCCACTTGGCGCGGAACCAGTGGTAGCCCTCGGGGGCGGCGCCGGCGGCGCTGAGGTAGACGTATTGCTTTGCGCCGGCGGCCTTCGCGGCGATGACGAGGTTTTCGGTGCCGCGGGCGTCGACCTCCTCAAAGGTGTGGCCCTTCTTCGGGTTCTCGATCGGTGAGTTGGTGAACTGCTGGCAGCCGATGACGGCGTCTACGCCGGCGATCGCCGCCTCGAGCGAGGACGGATCGCACACGTCGCCTTCTCGGTACTCGACTGCGAGTCCGGGAAAGCGGTCTGCGGAGCGCGTCGCGTCCCGGGTGAGGACGGCGAACTTTTTTCTCCGCCGGGCAAGCTCACGGACGATTCCGCCGCCGACGAATCCGGTGCCGCCTGCTACGAGGATCATGATGGTACCTCCTGCGACTGCCACCCACCTGCTCTGTACCGCCACGTTTCATTGTGAGGCTTTGTGATGATTGCACAAGCGCTGGTGCTCCCTTCTCACGTGCCATACTTGTAGCGTGCCGCAAGAGACGCAAACGACGACCGATGGCGCGACGCGCAACGGCTGGCTGAGGCTGGACGACGCCGGACTTCTGGCGCAGTGCGAGGAGCACGGTTACCGGTCGAGCGGGCCCGGCGGCCAGCGCCGGAACAAGGTGGAGACGGCGGCGCGCGTGCGGCACCGGCCGAGCGGTATTGAGGCGCACGCAGCGGAGACGCGCAGGCGCGAAGACAACCGGAAGCGCGCCCTGCGACGGCTGCGGGAGCGGATCGCGATCAAGGTGAGGTCGCCGTACGAGGAGCCGCCAGAGCTGGCAGCGTACCGCCGCGACAAGCGCCTGGCGATCAACAGCCGCAACCCGGCGTACCCGGTCGTCCTGGGGGCGGTGCTGGACGCGCTGGCCGAGGCGGGCGGCAGCTACGCCGGCGCGGCGAAGAAGGTAGGGACGACGACGAGCCAGTTGCTGAAGTTCCTGCAGGCGGACCGAGAGGCCTGGCGATCGGTGTCGGAGGGGCGCCCGAGGAGGTAATGTGACAAGTCGCTCGCCATATGGCAGGATGGAGAAAACGGAAGGCACCCGGACCAGGCCGCCCGGGTGGAAGATTGCCCAGCACGCCGGGACACGCGACCGGTGCAGGAGGTAGCCCGATGCGAATAAGTGGAGTTCTCTTTGGAGTGGCGGTTGGCGCCACGTTGATGTATCTGTTCGACCCCCGCCAGGGCGTTGATCGCCGCGAGGTCTGGGGCGGGCGGCTTAAGAAGGGCCGCGAGCAGGCCCAGAGCGCGGTGGAGACCGGCCGTACACGCGTGTCCGAGTACCGCCACCGCAACGACGACGTCGACGCCGCGGTGTCGACGTTGGCCTCTGACGGCGAGAGCGCCGACGTTTAGAACGCCCCGGCGCTAGTGGCCGCGGGCGAGGAGCCAGTGGGAGTCCAGCGCCGGCCCATGCCCGGACCAGGTCTCAAACTCGGCGACGAAGACGTGATCACCTGCCGATAGGCGCTCGCGCAGACGATCGCGGATCGCTGAGGCCGGCTCAGCCGTGTGGACGACGCTGGCGTCGTCACCGAGCGTACGCATCTCGTCCTCCGGCACGATTTCACGCAGAGCATCGCGGACCAGCGAGCAGAGGTTGCGGCGGTCTGACCAGGCGACGACGAGCTTGAGGGTCGGGTCGTTCATGCCTTCAGGTAGCGGTTGAACCAGGCGATCGTGCGGCGCCAGGCGTCGCGCGAGGCCTCTTCGCGGTAGCTCGGGCGGCTTTCGTTCATGAAAGCATGGCCGGCGCCGGCGTAACTCTGGAACTCGTGCTCCACGCCGAGCCGCGTCATCTCGGCATCGATCTTCGCGACGTCGGCCGGGTTCGGGTTCGGATCGTCTTCGCCGAAGAGGCCGAGGACGGGGCAGGAGATGTCGCCCGTGAGGTCGAAGGGAGTCGGGCCATCGCCCCAGGCGACCATGCAGTTGCCGCCCCAGCAGTCGACGGCAGCTTTGAAGGCGTCGTTTCGGGCGGCCATCATGTAGGCCACGCGGCCACCCATGCAGTAGCCGGTGACGCCCAGACGATCGCCGTCGATTTCAGGCAGCGATCGCGCGTGCTGGACGGCGGCGTTGACGTCGGCGGTTACGGTTTCGTCGCGCAGGCGGCCCATGCGGGTTATTGGGTCGTCGGCGGAACCGGGCTGCTCGCGGTGGTAGAGGTCGGGCGAGATGGCGGCGAAGCCTTCGGCGGCGAGGCGGTCGCAC
>JADFTG010000225.1 GCA_022560365.1 Chloroflexota bacterium
CCCTGGGTCGACTTCTTGAGCTGAGCGTAGACCTCGCCCAGCGCCTTCTCGCCGATCTTGCGGACGCCGCGCGGCGTTAGTTCCCAGGCGCTGTCCTTGCGGCGGATGTAGCCCGCGTCTTCCAGCGCCTGGATGAAGTCCTTGAGCTGGTCCAGCGTATCGACCGCCTCGTCACCGAGGATCTCGCGGAGTTTGTCCTCGTCGATGTCGTCGAGGCTGCCACCGTACTGCGTGCGGTCGAGCTGCTTCTCGAGGTCATCCATCTCCTGGAGGTCTCCCATCACGCTCATCGCCTGCAGGAGGTCCAGCTCCTCGTCACCGCGGAAGGGGTAGGACTGTGCGTCACGCTCGGAGCCGAGGATGTCGAGGTTGATCGCCAGCTCCTGCATTTCGCGCTGGAGTTCCGCGTCTTCGATCTTGTCCATGAGGAGGTCCTGGAGTTGGCGGCGGGCCTCCGGCGGCAGGCTGTTGAGGAGGCCCTGCATGGCCGCGATGCCGGTCTGCATCTGCTCGATCAGCTGATCGAGGTTCTGCGGCGGGTTGTCACCGAAGAGGTCGCCGTACTTCTCCATGAAGCCGTCGAAGTCGGGCTCGCCGCCGGCCATCTTCTCGGAGAGCATCCGGTTCAGGTCGTGCATCATCTGCTTCATGCGCGCCATGTCTTCGGGGCTCATGCTGGCGATCTGCTGCTGGAGGTCCTTGAAGAAGCCGTCCATCAGGGTCTGCTTCAGCATCTCCATCAGTTCCTGGTACTTGGCGGCCGCCTCCGGGTCCATGAACTCGTATTCCTGCAGGCCCTTGACCTTGCCGCCGGCGTCCTGCGGCAGGTTCTCCAGTTGTTGCTTCTTCTTTTCCACGACCTTCTTCAGCATCTGGGCCAGGAGCTGGCCTTCTTCGCTGCTCTCCTGCTGGGATCCAGCCGCCTCTGGCACCGCCTCCTCGAACGCCTTCAGCGGGTTCTCGCCTTCGCCCAGCTGGCTCTGGGCCTCGGCCAGCTTGCGATCGAGCGTTCCCGTCTCGAGCTCCATGATGTCGTCGAGGCGCTTCTGGATGTCGTCGAAGACCGAGGCGAGGTTGTACTGGTCGAGCTTCTGGCGGCGCTGCTGGCGGAGCTGCTGGAGGAGGTCTCGCAGGCCCTGCATGCGGTCGCCCATGGGGTTGCGCATGCCGCGCTGGAGGAGGTTGCGCAGGGCGTGCTCGAGGTCGCCGAAGTTCATCAGGTCATCGGTGATGCCGGCGAGGATCTCGTCGGGGTCCAGGGGGCCGATGTCCTGGGTGCCGTCCCACTGGTAGTAGCGGAAGTACTCACTCATGCAGCGTCTCCTCGTGGGACATTATACGGGATGGCTACGGGATGCCCCCGGAATGAGATGTGTGTCACATACTAGGCGCAAACGCCGGGGTGACGAGCGTGAGATAATCGGCGCATGGAGCTGAAGATGCAGTACGCGACGGCCGGCGACGGCGTGCGGATCGCGTACGGGACGGCGGGGAACGGGCCGACGCTGTTGCGGGTGCCAAGCTTGCCGTTCAGCCACAGTCAGCGGGAATGGGAGAACGGCAGCGAGTTCTACGAGAAGCTGACCGAGAAATGGAGCGTCGTTCAGTTCGATCCGCGCGGTACCGGCCTGTCGGAGCGGAACATCGAAGACTTCTCGTTGGAGACGCGGCTGCTGGACATCGAAGCCGTGCTGGACAAGCTGGACGTTGGACAGGTGGCGCTGCACGGGATCGGTTGGAGCGGACCGCTGGTGGTGACGTACGCGGTGCGGCACCCGGAGCGCGTGTCGCACCTGATCCTGGACGATTCCCACGCGCGGACCGAGGACTTCATGAACATCCCGCAGATCCGCGCGCTCGACCAGCTGACCGGCCAATGGGACACGTTCCTGGAGTACGTCGCATACATGATCTACGGCTACGGACGGGAAGAGGCAGCGCCGATCGTGGAGCACCTGCGGGCCTGCGTGTCACCCGAGGGCGCCCAGCTGATCTTCGACAGCGCCCGGGGCGACGACGTATCGGAGCTGCTGCCGATGGTGACGCAGCCGACTCTCGTGGTGCAGCACAAGGAGATGAATCAGCAATCTGAAGAGTCGGCGCGGGAGCTGGCCGCGCTGATACCGAACGCCAGGCTGGTGATGATCGACGGCCAGGCGGCGGACGACACCGGGCGGATCATCCACGCGATCGCGGACCTGCTGGGCACTGAGCACGAGCACCACACCCCACCACCGCCGACGCCGACGCCGGCGACAGCCTCCGGGGTGCGGACGATTCTCTTCACGGACCTGGTGAGCCACACGGAGATGATGTACCGGCTGGGCGACGAGAAGGGGCGAAAGGTGCTGCGCGAGCACGAAGAGATGACGCGCCGCCAGTTGAACGAGTACGGCGGCGATGAAGTGAAGTCGATGGGCGACGGATTCATGGCCTCGTTCGGCTCGGTTTTGAAGGCCGTGGAGTGCGCGATCGCGCTGCAGAGAGCGTTCGCCAGGCACAACGAGACAGGCGAAGAGCCGCTGAACATCCGCGTCGGCCTGAACGTTGGAGAGCCGATCGAAGACGGCGGTGACCTGTTCGGCGCGACGGTAATCCTGGCGGCGCGCATCGCGGCCAAGGCGGAGTCGGGTGAGATCCTGGTGGCGAACGCCATCCGCGAGCTATCGGCGGGGAAGGGTTTCCTCTTCGCTGACCGCGGTGACTTCGTGGCGAAGGGGTTCGAGGAGCCCGTGCGCGTGTACGAAGTGCGCTGGCGCGACTAGCGCGTCCTGTCAACGGATCGGGAAACGGATAAACGGATCGCGTTGTGATGCGCGCGATGTGCAGACGGCTGGCCAACGGGCCGGTCATGCGCTGGGCGGGATCAGGGCGCGGACTTCATCCGCCATGCGCTGCTTTGCCTCGGGGATGGTGGTGCCATCGGGGAAGGCGAAGGGCGCCCCGATGCTGACGTGAACGGCCGCCGGGCGCGAGTGCTGCTCGCCGGCCGGCAGGATGTTGCTCGCGCCCTGGATGTGCATCGGCAGGAT
>JADFTG010000012.1 GCA_022560365.1 Chloroflexota bacterium
TCGGTCGATGCCATAGACGAGGGAAGAGTCTAGAATTGTCGGGGTCGGAAAGCTATCACGGCCTAGTGCTCCCCCTCCTCAAGGCGGCACGATACAAGCGCAGGTCGCTACGCAGAAGGGGCTACCACATTTACTACTCAGTCCACATGATAGTTCCGGTTGCGGTACTGGATTCGCCGATGATCCTGATGACACGTAGCGCTGACGGCACAGAAAATCTGACGCTCGCCCCCTGGGTGCGAGTCGTCCGCCACGAGCCTGCTCGTACCAAGGGCTATCTTGGTGACTTGATGTTTGCACTCGACGTAGTTCATATCGACTTCTTGGCCGAGTATCTACGATCTCACCTATTCGCCTTCGCGCGGGAGTTCGCTACGTCGGTCAGGGCCCACGACCAAGTGTTGGCCGCAGGAAAGGGCTTCGCCTCCGGCCTGGGTGCGAATTCGTGGACAGACATCGAGCCGCGGCTGCGCGAGCGTAAATTCTCGGATGATGCCCGCAGGGGGAGATCGACGATTCACCGTTTAGCACAGTTCCTGACCGGAAACATGCCTGAAGACTAGGGAGAACCAGTAATGGGAACACCAGCGACTTACTTCAACGAACGCGAGCAGCAGATCTGCCTCGGCGCGCAGTTGAGAACCGGCGTGAACGACGAGACCAGCCGATGAGCTTTCGCGTCCTGCTGATCCTGTCGGCGCCGCTCGTGGTACCCGCGGCCATCGTACTGGCGCTGGCGCTGGCGCCGGCCGCTGCCTTTCTCTGGTTGACGTTCCGGCCGGCGGCGAACCTGGGCTCCGCCTTCGTCGCGGTGGCTTATTCGCTGCTCGCCACGGCGGTCGTCAGCGCCTCTATCGCCTGGCCGATTCTGGCGATCTATGGGGCGAATCAACTGTAGGATAGTCGGCGATAGCGGAGGACGACCATGGGCACACCAGCGACTTACTTCAACGAACGCGAGCACCAGATCTGCCTCGTCGCGCGGATGGTCGAGAACGCGCGCACGTACTGGGTGGCCGGCGGCGGCTCGCCGATGGCGGCGATCCTGCTCGCCAAGAAGCTGTCCGCACCGGAAGCCGTCTACGTCACGGAGGACGGCGTCGTCAATCCGGAGCCGATGCTGCCGTTGGACCCGCTGATGACGATGGTCAGCTCGCGGGCCTCGTACCGGGCGCTGCAGTGGGGGACGATGAACAGCGTCGGCTTCCAGGCGCAGATCGGGCTCATGGACGTCGGCATCCTGAACACGCTGCAGGTCGACCCGTACGGCAACATCAACTCGACGGCGACCGGAGACTACAGCGGCGAGCACCGGCGCTTCGGCGGCCCCGGCGGCGCCGACTCGATCGCGGCGTTGTGCTGGAAGACGATCCTGATGACCGACCAGCAGAAGCGCAAGTTCGTGCCCCGCGTCGACTTCATCTCGTCGCCCGGCTATCTCGACGGCACGGAGGGCGCCCGCGAGCGCGCCGGCCTGCCCCGCGGCACCGCCCCCTGGCGCGTGGTGACGCCGTGGGCGTCCTTCGACTACGAGGACCGCTACATGCGCCTGGCCGGCGTCTCGCCGTTCGTGACGGTGGAGCAGGTGCTGGCGGAGATGTCGTTCGAGCCGAAGATGGCGAAGGAGATCGAGACGCTGGAGACGCCGACGGAAGAGGAGCTGGCGGTGCTGCGCAGCGAGCTGGACCAGCGCGGCCAGATCACGGACGTCGGCAAGCCGATCGTGCGCCTGGACGACGGAACGTACCAGTTCGTCGAGGAGGAGCAGGCGGAGGCGAAGGAGAAGGAGACGCCCAGCAGCTGGTAGGTGCTGCTACCTGAAGAGATCCATCTCGCGGGCGCGGATGAGGTCTCGCGCTGAGCCTTCGCCGCGCGGGTAGTCGTAGCCACGGACGATCGTGACGGGGACGCCGTCGAGCTTGTTCTGGACGAGTTCAGCCGCCGCGGCCAGCTCGTCGGCGACGCAGAGGGTGCTCACGCGCAGCTCGTAGCCGAAGGAGTCCTTCTCGCCGACGTAGTCCACGAACGGCAGCATGCCGGCGATGCCGATCGCCACGTTCGTGTGGCCCTCGCGCCAGGGCCGGCCGAAGGTGTCGCTCATGATCACGGCGACTTCGACACCGGCGGCCTTGCCGATGGCGTCGCGGATGCGGCGGCAAGAGGCGTCCGGGTCCTCCGGCAGCAGGCAGACGGTGCCCTCCGGGCCGACGTTAGAGGAGTCGATGCCAGCGTTGGCGCAGACGAACCCGTGCTTCGTCTCGGTGATCAGCACGGGGCCGCGCTGGCGGACGATGCCGGCACTCTCGCGCAGGATCAGTTCGACGAGCCGCGGGTCCTTCTCCGTCTCGGCAGCCAGGCGCTCGGCCTCCGCGGACGGCGTTACGTCAGCAAGTGAGACGACGCGGCCCTCTGCCTTGGAGACGATCTTCTGCGTAACGACGAAGATGTCGCCACGCTCGACGCCGGGGCCCGCCGTCGCCGCGGCGATGATCTGAGCCGCGACGTCGTCGCCTTCTCGCACTTCGGGAAGGCCCGGCAGGGGGATCAGACGGACTTCGGGGCCGCCCATCGTCGGATCGCTGCTAGACGCCCGTGACCCGGATGCCGGTGTGGGCCTGGTAGATCTTGTTGATGTGTACGAGTAGCACGGTTAGCTGCTCAGTGAAGCGCGAGTTCTTAAGTGCGCCGCCGTCCAGCGCACGAACGTAGTTGATCTCCTCGACGAGCGACATCACCTTCTGCTTCACCGACTTGTCCTCGCCGCAAACGATGACGTCGCCCTGCATCGGCCGGTCAACTCGCTGCAACTGCTTGGCGTCGAGGTGATGGAAGGCGCTGACGACGTTGGCGTTCGGAAGCAGCGAGGCGGCCTCCTCAGCAGCCGATCCGGCCTCGGGCATCGCCGCTACCGGGCCGTCGTCACCCTCGAAGCTCATCGACACGGTCGTGTCGATGACGATCTTGTCAGCGATCGCCTCTTCGAGCTCTTTCAGTATCTCAGCGTGGGCCGATGCGGGCACGGTGACGAAGACGAAGTCGGCTTTGAGGGCACCGTCCAGGTTGGGTCCGCCGTAGAGATCGGCGCCGGGTGAGGCCTCGTGGATCTTGGCCACAGTCTCGGCGGCCCGTTCTTCGCTACGCGAGCCGATGTAGATGGCGTGTCCGGACTTGGCGAAGCGCATCGCCAGCCCGGTTCCTTCCGGGCCCGTCCCGCCGATAAACGCAAGTCTTGCCATTGAGATTCCTCCGGTCATCAAAAAGGGACAGGCGCCCACCCACTGCTGCCTGCCCCCGGTTAGTTTACAGGGTTGATCCGACCGTGCGAAAGCGCGGCATCACTTCGCGGGCGAAGAGTCCCATAGAGCGCCGCACTCGTTCCGGCTCGAGGCCACCCATGTTCATCCAGCAGAGTACGTAGTTGACGCCCAGCTCATCGTGCAGCCACTCGATGCGGCGGGCGACGGTGTCCGGCGAGCCGAAGAGCATCAGCTCGTGGCGTGTCTCGCGCATATGTGCGCCCTTCTCGAAGCCCGCGTAGGTGCCGTAGCCAGCGGGCAGCTCGCCGCCCTTCGCTGCGGGCGAGCCGAGCGTGGTCAGCGAAGCGCCGTAGCGCCGCGAGTAGTCAACTCCGATCTCCTTCGCGCGGTCGTCGCTATCGTCGACGTAGACGTGCACGAGCGCCGGCAGGTCGGCGTTGCCCGAGCGGCCGGCCAGCTTCAGCGACTCGCGGTAGAGCTGGTAGTTCGTCTTGATCTGATCCGCCGCGAGCCCGGCCGGCGAGATGATCGGATATCCGCGCTCGGCGGCGTAGCGAATCGTCTCCGGCGTCATCCAGCTGGCAACGTAGATGGGTGGGTGCGGCTTCTGCACCGGCTTCGGGAGGACGCTGACGTCTTGCACCTGCGTGAACTGGCCGTCGTAGGAGAACGACTCTTCGGTCCAGGCGCGGAGGAGGATCTCGATGCACTCGTCGAAGCGCGCGCGGCTCTCATCCATCGACACGCCAAACCCAGCGAACTCGGTCGCCTGGTAGCCACGGCCGACGCCGAAGTCCAGCCGGCCACCGCTCATGATGTCGAGCGTCGCCGCCTGCTCCGCGAGGCGTAGCGGGTCGTGGAAGGACAGCGTCACGATCGCGGTGCCGATGCGCACGCGCTCTGTACGCGCCGCCACCCAGGCGCCGATCTGCATAAGGTCGGTGCCGATGCCGTACCACTGGAAGTGGTGCTCCGCCAGCCAGACGCCGTCGAAGCCAAGCTCTTCCGCCGCCTCGATCTGGGCCAGTTCGGCAGCGAAGACGTCGCTGTCCGACCAGCCGGGCGGCCTCTGGAAGAGGTGGAAGGTACCGAACTTCATAGTGGCGCCAGTATACAACCGTGGGCCCGTGCCGCCGTTCCGGTTGCATGCGCATGGCGGGCGCGCATACAATCATGGTCGGCTCGCCGGAGATAGTGGCGCGGGGTGCGCCTCCGGCCTCACGAGCCGTTGGCCGTGCTTCTGGCATCGCACCCCCGCAGCGGATAACCGTACGAGGTTGCTTCGGCATGGCCAACGAAATCCAGCACGTCCAGCTGCGCGGTCTGTCCCACGTCTTTACGGACGGACGCGAGCCCCTGCACGTCCTCGATGACGTATCAATCGACGTGCCACACGGACAGTTCACGTCGATCATCGGGCCGAGCGGCTGCGGCAAGTCGACTCTGCTGCGGATCGTCTGCGGGCTGCTGGAGCCGTCGGCAGGTACGGTACTCATCGACGGCGCCGGGCCGCACGACGCCCAGCGGCGCCACGACATCGGCATCATCTTCCAGGAGCCAGCGCTGCTGCCCTGGCGAACGGTCGCCGGGAACGTGCGCCTGCCTCTGGAGATCGGCGGTGCACGGCAGCGCGGCACGGACGCCGAGGCGCTGCTCGACCTCGTCGGCCTTAGCGAGTTCCGCGACTACTACCCGTACCAACTCTCCGGCGGCATGCGGCAGCGCGTGGCGATCGCCCGGGCGCTGGCCGTAGACCCAACGCTGCTCCTGATGGACGAGCCGTTCGGCGCGCTGGACGAGATCACGCGCGCGGCGATGCGATACGAGCTGCTGCGCATCTGGGCCTCGCAGGCGAAGGCTGGGGCGCGCAAGACAGTGCTGTTCGTCACACACTCGATCACCGAGGCGATCGTGATGTCCGACCGGATCATCGTGATCAACGGCCGGCCCGGGCGCGTCGTCGCGGATGCCGCAGTCGAACTGCCGCGACCACGAACACAGGAGATCGAACGCAGCGCGCCGTTCCTGGACTACGCAGACCACCTGCACGGCCTGCTCGTCGGAGCGGCCGTGTGAACGAGCGCCTGCGCGGCATCCTGTGGGGCGTCGTGACGTACGGGCTGCCGCCGGCGATCACCTTCGCGGTCGTGATCGGCCTCTGGGAGGCATACGTCGCCTGGCGCGACGTCTCGATACTGGTGGTCCCGGCGCCGTCCGACGTCTGGGAGCGCTTCTTCGACGATCCCGGCTACTTCTGGGAGCAAGGCTGGTGGACGCTGTACGAAGCGACGCTGGGCCTCATCGCCGGGTCGGCAGTTGCGATCACGCTGGCCGTGATCATGGCGCACTCGCGGACCGTGGAGCGCGGGCTGCTGCCGCTGGCGATCGCGATGAAAGTGACGCCGCTAGTGGCGATCGGGCCGGTGCTGATCGTAATCTTCGGGTTCGGCACGACGCCGAAGATCTTCCTCGCCGCCCTGCTCTGTTTCTTCCCGATGCTCGTCAACGCGCTCACAGGCTTTCGGGACGTGGACTCCGGAGCGCTGGAGTTCATGCGCTCCCTGCGAGCCTCGCCGTGGAGCATCTTCTGGAAGCTGCGCGCCCCAAGCTCGCTGCCGTACGTGCTGAGTGCTCTGCGCATCACTTACCCGTTGGCGCTTGTCGGCGCCGTCATCGCCGAGTGGTTCACCGGCAACCGCGGCCTCGGCTTCGTGGTTTACTCGGCGGCCCAGAACCTGCGCACGCCGGAGCTTTTCTCCGCGATCGCCGTGCTGGCGCTGATCGGCGTCGCTATCAATATCGCCCTTTCGCTCCTGGAGCGCCGCTTGCTGTTCTGGCACGAGTCCGTCCGGAGCACCCGTTAGGAGACCACCCGCATGAAGAATCTGGGATTCGCAATCGTCCTGCTAGCGACGTTGTTCGTCATCGTCGCCTTCTCCGCTTGCAACGATGACGACGATGGCGGCGCGACGCCGGGGCCGTCCGCGATCAGCGCGACCGGCGCCAACGCTACCGCTACCCTGGCCCCGCCGGACGAGGTGACGTTCATGGCCGGCTTCAAGCCACAGGCCAACCTGCCGTTCGTCGGCGCTTACGTGGCGCAGGAAAAGGGCTTCTTCGCCGAGGAGAACCTGGATGTAGAGATCCAGCACGTCGCCACGCCCGGCGACAACTTCCGCCTGCTCGCCACGGGTCAGGTGCAGTTCTCGACGTCAGACGCTTCGTCGCTCCTGGAGAAGTGGACCGGCGACCCGGTGATCGAGGTCGTCTCGCTGGCGCTGATCGGCCAGACGGGCCAGCAGGGGTTCGCCGTGCTGGCCGACTCCGGCATCGAGAGCCCAGCAGACTGGGCCGGCAAGACCGCCGGCTACAAGGGCAGCGACGTGCCGCCGGACTACCTGGCGATTCTCCAGGCGAACGGCCTCGACCGCTCCGACGTCGAGGAAGTGCGAGTCCCCTTCGCCCCGCAGGTCCTGACGGAGGGGCAGGTTGATATCTTCCCCGTGTTCATCGCCAACGAGCCGGACACGCTGAGCCGTCTGGGCTTCGAGACTCGCGTCTTCACCGCCGCCGACTACGGCGCACCTACTCTGGGCCTGTCGTACGTGACGACGCCCGAGTACGCGGCGGAGAACCCGGACATCACTGCCCGCTTCACGCGCGCCGTCCTGCGCGGAATTGCTTACGCAGAAGCGAACCGCGAGGAGGCGATCGACATCGTGCTGCAGTACGCGCCGAACGAGGAACGCGAACACCAGCGCTACATGCTGGACACTGAGCTCGAGATGGCGCAGCCCATGCCGTTCTACGCGCACCTGGGCCTCGGCGGGCAAACGCTTTCGCAGTGGCAGGCGCTGCACGACTTCCTGATCGAGCACGACGGTCTGCCGCGAGAGATCGCAGACCTGTCGGTCGTCTTCACGGAAGACTTCAAAGCGTACGATGGCGGCGAGTAGCCCGTAAGCGCTCCAAGGCAGGCGGAAACGTATCACAATAGGACGATGCGATACGTGATCGCGGCATACGCCGCCTGTCTGACGCTGCTGGCCGTGTTCGCGGTCGTGGGCGCCGCGCTGGTCTTCGAGGCGACCGGGCCGTCGGACGCGGCTGAGGCGGCGGCGAACAGCCACTCGTTCAACTTGATCACCTGGGAGCTGGAGCACTTGCCGCAGAAGTGGCTGTACAAGATCGGCGGCATCTTCCGCGAGGAGCAAGGGAGCGATGACGAGGCGCTGCAACGCTACTTCGAGCTGGGCGACGAGATCGGCCGGCTGGCCGGCGACGCTCCGGGCTCGGACGAGCTGGCGCGGGCCGAGGACGAACGAGGCGACCTCGAAGCGCGCGTCGAGGACATCATCGAGGGGCGCGTGACGTCCGTGCTAGAGGAGCAGAACCTGGCGCTGGAGCCGCCGCTCTTCACCGACCTCGGGCTCATCTTCCCGCCGCTCGACTTCGAGCTCGACCCGCCGCCGCGCGTGCTCGCCGTCTCGCCACGCGACCGCATCGAGCTGGACGACTCGTACCTGCTGACGCCCGGTCTTTCGAGTGAGACGGCGCTTGCTATCGAGAGCAGCGTCGAGACCGATGACCCCGATGTCTCAGCGCTGGTCGTAACATCGGGCGGCGTGGCGACGTACCCGAGCGTGATCAACGAGGGCCGCTCGTACGAGCGCATCGTCGATACGGTGTTCCACGAGTGGCTGCACCAGTACCTGATCTTCTTCCCGCTGGGCCGTAGCTATTTCGAGGGCGGCGAGGCCCGCACGCTGAACGAGAGCGTCGCTAACATCGCCGGGAGCGAGTTGGCGCGCCTCTACTTCGAGAAGTACGGCGGGTTGGAGCCTGAGACGCCTCCTCCGACGCCCGGCCCGAGTTCCACGCCGGCGCCGACGCCAGACCCGGCGGAAGAGCCGTTCGACTTCAGCGCCGAGATGCGGGCGCTGCGCGTGGAGGTCGAGGAGATGCTGGCGGACGGCCGGATCAAGGAGGCGGAGGCGCTGATGGAGCGCAAGCGCACCGAGTTCGAGGCGAAGGGCCGTTACATCCGCCGCCTGAACCAAGCGTACTTCGCGTTCTACGGATTCTACGCGGATACGCCCGCCTCGATCGACCCGATCGGCCCGAAGCTGGCGACGCTGCTCGAGCAGGCCGGATCGCCCGGCGAGTTCGTGCGGCAGGCCTCAGGGATCACGACGCAGGGCGAACTTGACCGGCTGCTCGGCGGCGGCTAGTCCGCCTGCGCCCGGTCCGGCAGGCGCACGTCGTAGTCGAAGTCGAGGATACGGACGTTCTCGTGCTCGTCGAGGAACGGGCGCAGGCGGCGGATCGCCTGGTTATGGAGGAGGCTCTCCCACCAGTGGTGCGCCCGGAAGCCGGGCAGGATAACGGTGATCGGAGCGTCGCCTTCACTGCGCTCGAGGCTATCGATGTAGGCGAGCATGGGCCCGGCGAAGGCGCGGTACGGCGACTCGATGATCAGCAGCGGCACGTCCGGCATCAGGTCATCCCAACGCTGGCGGAACTCCTCGGCCTGATCCCGGTTGTCGGCAATGTGGACGGCGGCGATGTTGCCGGAGATTTCGCGCGCCATGTCGATCGCACCCATTGTGATCTTGTTGATGTCGTCGACGGGGACGACCACGTGCTCGCCGCGGCCCCGCTCCACCAGCGGCTTTGCCGGCGGTGCCCTGCGCCGGATGTCGTCTTCGTCGACTTTGACCTGCCGCTCGTACCAATCGTAGTGCCGGCGGATCATCGCGAAGACAGCGACCAGCACCACTACCATGACGAGCGAGATCCAGGCGCCCTGCGTGAACTTCGTCGCGCCGATAATCACCGCGACGGCGGCCGTCGCGCCGAGCCCGACGACGTTCATCGCCATGCTCCGCTGCCAGCCCGGATCGCGCCGCGTCCACCAGCGCTTCACCATGCCCAGTTGCGACAGGCTGAAGGCGATGAAGACGCCAACGGCGTAAAGCGGGATCAGCTTCGTGACCGAGGCGCCGTAGATGACCAGCAGTACGCAGGCGATGACGCCCAGCACGAGGATGCCGTTGGAGAACGCCGGGCGGTCGCCGCGGAAGTTGAACTGCCGCGGCAGGTAGCGGTCGCGGGCCAGGATCGAGCCGAGCAGTGGGAAGGCGTTGAAGCTGCTGTTGGCGGCGAGGAAGAGAACCATCGCCGTCGTGGCCTGCAAAACGTAGTAGACGATGTTCTCACCCCAGACAGCGCGGCCAAGCGACGAGACGAGCGTCTGGTCTGTCTCGGGCACGAGACCGAAGCGGCTGACGACGAACGTGATGCCAAGGAACATGTAGACGGCGATGCCGGCCATGATCGCCATCGTCATCCGCGCGTTCTTCGCCTCCGGCGGCTTGAACGTGGGCGTCCCGTTGGCGATCGTCTCAACGCCGGTCAGCGCCGACGCGCCGGAGGAGAAGGCCCGAAGCACGAGCCAGATGGTGAGGCCCTGCGTCGCCACTACCTCCCCGGCGGGCGGAGCGGCATGCGTGAACGAGCCGGGTGAGTCGCCGATGAGAACGCGCACGAAGCCGACGGCGATAGTGCCACCCATCGCAAGGATGAAGAAGTAGGTTGGAGCGGCGAAGAACGAGCCGGACTCGCGGATGCCGCGCAAGTTGCCCAGGGTGAAGAAGACAACGAAGGCGACGGCCATCGGCACGCGGTAGTCGATGAGCTCCGGCACGGCAGAGGTGATCGCCGCCACACCCGCGGACACACTGACCGAGACGAGCAGCGTGTAGTCCACCATCAGCGCGCCGGCGGCGACGAGGCCGGGGTATCGCCCGAGGTTGTCGTGCGAGACGGCGTAGGCGCCACCACCGCCGGGATAGGCCCGGATCGTTTCTCTGTAGGAAATCATGACGAGGACCAGCAAAGCGGCGACTACGATACCGATCGGCAGGAGGTAGTCGAGACCGGCTGTACCGGCGAAGGTGAGCAGGATCAGCGCTTCCTCCGTGGCGTAGGCGGAGGACGAGAGCGGGTCTGAGCCGAGGATGGCGAGCGCCTTGATCTTCGTCAGCCGCTCATGGATCGACTGAGCGGTCGCGATCGGGCTGCCGAGCACTGTGCCCTTGAAAGCCTGCACGATCCGCTCGACGCCCGACACCTGCTCGAGCACATTGCGCATGATCGAGGCGTGTGAGTAACGCAAGCCGTGGTAGCGATCGCGCAGGTCCATGTGGGCGTCGATCTGGAGGATGCCGATGGGGGATGCGGGGCCGAAGTGCTCCGCCACCGCCCGGATCGCACCCAGCGAGACGCTGTGCTCGCCGCCGACGATGCCCGGCGTCCTGGACTCAGCCAGTATCGCCGCCGTGTGACTTTGGACGAAGGCGTTGACGCGCTCGCCGGCGGCGTCGATGCGCTGAACCGCGTCCGCGTCAGTCGTGCCACCGCCCGCGATGATCGGTTCGGCGATCGGCCGGGTCTGCTCGGACAGGTGCGCGATCGACTCGTCGGTCGGCTCCATGTAAATCCCCCGCTCATAAATCCGACCAAGCGTGTGGTCGTACAGATCGACCTGCACCGAGGCCTTCCGGATCGCGTCCGGGCCCCGGGCGGCGCCTGTGCGGTACGAGGAAGTGGCGTCGAATGGAACGGGGACAAGAATGACGCGAGCGGTGTCGCGCGTGCAGTGCAGCCCAAAGATCCCGGCGCCGGGCGTCGCCGGCGCATCGGGGTCGAATGACGGGTCGGTGTGCATACCGCGGTAGGATAGGGCCAAAGGCGACGCATCGGGCCCGGGCGTATGCTCTGGCGCGGTATCAGCGACGACGGAGATCGACATGGCAAACGACGGCGACGGTCCATACGAACTTGAGCCCGACGACCCCAGCGCGCCGGCTGAACAGGGCGACCAAAGCGCCTCATCGCAGCCTTCAGGCGACGTGGTGCCGACCGAGCCTCTCATGGACGACCTCGACGAGGACGCGGATCTCGAGCGCGACCCGGAGGTCGAGCGGGTACTGACGGGCCGACCCACAAGCGACCGGCATGATGAATCGCCCATCCCCATCGAGCCCGTCGATGCGCCACGTCAGCCCGTCGTGTTCGTCAAGCCGGCGTGGGATTCACCGAGGATGATGATGATCTTCGGCGGCGTGCTGACGGCCGCGGCGATTGTCGCAACCTATGTAAACGAGGACAGCCACGAGGTGCTCAGGTCCGTGCTGTCCCTCTACAAAATCGCGGTGCACACCGGCACCGGCGTGGTCGCGGTGATCGTCTCGGCCCTGCTCGTGCACATGAAGATCGGGCGGCTGGACAAGGCCGCGGCCAGAATGTTCGTCGCCGTGTCCGCCTTCATGCTCGTCGCGCACCTCGACATGAACATCAAGACCAACACGGTCGAGCTGCTGGCTGCGGCGGCGACGTACGTGGCGGTCGTGGCCTGGCTGTTCCGATTCAAACGCGATCATCTGCTGATCGTGTCCATCGCGCACCTGGCGCTGGTGGCGGTCACACAGCTCGGGATGGTGCTCTCGAAATACACGTCGTGGAGCGGCGCGGGATGAGCGCGCACAACGCCTGTGTCGGGCGTGCGTGCGAGGCGTTCTTGCGCGTCTTCGGCACACGGGCGACCCACGCGGCGTCGGCGCCCGGCCGGGTCAACCTCATCGGCGAGCACACGGATTACACCGGCGGGTACGTCCTGCCCATCGCCATCGACCTGCGCTGCGCCGCGGTGGGGCGGGTTGCCAGCGGCAGTGGACCG
>JADFTG010000226.1 GCA_022560365.1 Chloroflexota bacterium
GTCGGCGGTGGCGTTTCGCCACTTGCCGCCGCGGCCTGCCGCTTCGCTTCGTCGATCGCCGCCTGGTAGTCTTCCTGCCACTCTTCGATGTCGGCGAGGGGGTGGCTCTTGCGGAGGGGATAGTACCCCAGGCCTTCTTCCGTGAGCAGCGGGCGCAGGTCCGGGTGCCCGTCGAAGACGATGCCGTACATCTCGTGCGTCTCGCGCTCGTGCCAGTTGGCGGTGGTCCAGAGGTGGCTCACCGTGGGCACGTGCGGGTCCTCGTACGGGCAGCGCACCTTAACGGCGAGCTTGTGCCCGTGCTCAAACGAATAGAAGTGGTATACGGTCTCCAGCTCCGTCAGGTAGTCGACGCCCGAGAGGCAGCGCAGGTAGTCGAAGCGCAGGCGCTCGTGACCCTTGAGCGTCTCCATCACCCTTGCGAAGTCGTCGCGGCTAATGGTGACGGTCTCGTCGAGTGGCGTCTCTGTTATCGCGAAGCCGACGCCGGGGAGCAACTCTTGCAGAAGCTTGGCCAGCGGTCCGGGCTCCGGCGGCGCCTCCTGTACGGCCTGTTGTCCTGCGGATCCGTTGGACGTCACGACGCCCGGCCGATCATGCCGCGTTCTTCCATGATCTTCTTCTGCAGCGCCAGGAAGGCGTCCATCAGCGCTTCTGGGCGGGGTGGGCAGCCCGGCACGTAGACGTCCACCGGGATAATCTTGTCCACGCCCTGCAGCACGCGGTCATAGCGAGTATAGGGTCCGCCGTTCGTCGCGCACGCCCCCATGCTGATCACCCACTTCGGGCTCGGCATCTGTTCGTATAGCAGCTTGACGGCGGGCGCCATCTTCTTGGTGACGGTACCGGATACGATCATCACGTCCGCCTGCCGCGGCGAGGGCCAGGGCACGATGCCAAAGCGGTCGAGGTCGTGGCGCGCCATGAACGTCGAGATCATCTCGATAGCGCAACAGGCGAGGCCGAACGTCAGCGGCCACAGCGACGACTTGCGCCCCCAGGCGATCAGCCAGTCGGCTGGCATCTGCATGATGCCGGGCAGGATCTGGCGGTAGGCGGCTTTGCCCTGCGTTGGGTCCGCCGGCGTTGGCTCAAGGCTCTTGACGTCGTGACGCAGCGCCGCCGAGATGATATCGGAGCGGCTCAGCTGCGGGTCGTCGCGGACCTCGTAGACTTCGATCTTCGGCTTGTCTGTCATCCCGGCTCTCCTATCGCCAATTGAGGACGCCCTTCTTCCACGCGTAGAGGAGGCCAAAGGCGAGGATGCCGATGAACGCGAGCATCTCGTAGAAGGCCTGCTCGCCAATCTCGACGAACGTGACCGCCCAGGGGAAGAGGAACACGGCCTCGATGTCGAAGATCAGGAAGAGGATCGCGAACAGGTAGTAGCGAAAGTGCACCTGCGAGCGCGAACGCCCGATAGGGAGCATGCCGCATTCGTAGGTGACGCCCTTATGCACGCTCTTCTGGCGCGGCGAGAGGACGAGGTTGCCGATGAGGGCTGACCCGACGAGCACGAAGCCGAAGATCGTGGCGATCAGGACGGCAATATAGACGTCGAAAACTTCGCTTGTCACAGGGGCGAGATCCTTAATTCAGGTAATTGTGCCATTATCCACAATCGATGCTAGCAGGTCGGATTACGTGGGACAAACGTATCTGGCGCGAACCTATCCCAGCTCCGCGAGGCGTCCTCGCAGGCCTTCCGCGCGCGATTCGGCCGCAGTGAGCTTTTCCTGCTCCCTGGCGACGACATCTGCGGGCGCCTTGGAGCGGAACTGCTCGTTGGCGAGCTTGCCTTCGAGGCGCTTGATCTCGCTTTCGGCCTCGGTCAGCTGTTTCGACAGCTTCGCGCGCTCAACGTCGGTGTCGATCAGGCCGGCCAGGGGGACGACGACCAGCGCCTTCGAGAGGACTGCCGAGGCGACGCCGTCCCTGGGCGCCGAAGTCGTGTCCGGCACGAGGTGCAGCGGCCGCACGCGCGCCAGCGTCTCGATGATGGGTCGCGCCTGTTCCAGCGTCGGCCCGGCGCCGTCCGACGCGATGTAGGCTTCGATAAAGCGGCCGGGGTCGACGCCGCGCTCGGCGCGGATGTTGCGGATCGCGCGGACGATGTCCATCACGAGGTCGGTCTTCTCCTCGGCGTCGGTGTCGGTCTCACCATCGCCGGTCGGGAACTCGGCCACGATGAGCGCTTCTTCGAGGCCATCGATGTGGTCACGCAGGTGCTGCCAGATCGCCTCCGTGACGAAGGGCATGATGGGGTGGAGGAGGCGCAAGCTTGTCTGCAGGGTGTAGGCGAGGACCGGCAGCGGTGATCTGTCGCCTTCTCCTGCGGATCCGTTGGACTTGAGACGGACTTTCGCCATCTCGACGTACCAGTCGGCGTACTCGCTCCAGAAGAAGTCGTACAGCAGCCGCCCCGCCTCGTTCACCTGGAAGTCGGCGAGCAACCGGTTGACCTCACGCGAGACGGTCAGCGTCCGCGAGACGATCCAGCGGTCCTCCAGCGGCCAGTCGGCGCGCGCCGCCGCTGAGGCCAGCGTAGAGGCGTCCGGAAGTTGGACGGACTCTTCGCCCGCGCTCTGCACGAAGTAACGGGCGGCGTTCCAGATCTTGTTCGCGAAGTTGCGGCCGCCTTCCAGCTTCTCGTCGAAGAGGCGGAAGTCGTTGCCGGGCGCGCCGCCGGTCGCCATCGTGAAGCGGACGGCGTCGGTGCCGTACTTGTCCGCCATCTCCAGCGGGTCGACGACGTTACCGCGGCTCTTCGTCATCTTGTCGCCCTTTTCGTCGCGGATCAGGCCGTGCAAATAGACGTGGCGGAACGGCACGTCGCCGGTGTTGTAGAGGCCGGTCATGATCATCCGCGCTACCCAGAAGAAGAGGATGTCGTAACCTGTCTCCAGCACGGACGTCGGATACCAGTAGCGCAGATCGTCCGTATCTTCCGGCCAGCCGAGCGTGGAGTGCGGCCAGAGCGCGGACGAGAACCACGTGTCGAGGACATCCGGGTCCTGCTCTA
>JADFTG010000227.1 GCA_022560365.1 Chloroflexota bacterium
CTGGCCACAAGGACTTTTACCATAGCCGGGAGTACAACACCTCTAACCTTCGACCGTACTTAGAAGTGACGTATCTACCGTAGCCGCGGCCTCGGCCGTTTGGGCCGCGCCGCTCCACACCTTCTCGCCGCCACGCAGCCCTACCGGTCGCTTCGGGCCGGCTCTTCGATCGGCGATTCCGGCGGCATCGTCAGGCTGATCACGACTTGTCCCGCCCGTCCCTGCGGGTCGCCTATCCATTGCGCGCCGGCGCCCGCGGCCCGTATTCCGGCCAGGCGAAGCAGGATTTCTTCTGCCGTCAAACGCTAACTGCCGCTGTCCGGCCCGTCACCTTACGTGAACCACCCTGTAACGCACATCGCGCTGAGCCATCTTACCTTTTGCAACACCCGATACGCATAGCTGGGAAGCCATATGAAGATTCTCATCGTCGAAGACGATCCAGATGTTGTTGAAGTGGTCAGCCTCTGCTTCAGCCTGCGCTGGCCCGATGCGCATGTAATCTCCGCCTCCACCGGCGAGGACGCACTTGCGCACGTCGACAAGGACAAGCCAGACCTCGTCCTCCTGGACATCGTCTTGCCTGATATGGATGGCTTCCAGGTCTGCCAGGAGATCCGCGAGTTCTCCGACGTACCTGTGGTCATGCTCAGCGCTCGTGACACCGAAGTGGACAAGGTCCGCGGCCTGGAGATGGGTGCCGACGACTATATAACGAAGCCCTTTAGCCACCTGGAGCTGCTCGCACGCGTTCGTGCCGTGATGCGCCGCTACCAGAGCCAGCTCCCGGCGGTCGGCGAAATGTTCGAGTCCGGCGGCCTGACCATCGACTACGCCAGCCGTACAGTGACCGTCGAAGGCACAGTCGTGCGCCTGACGCCGACCGAGTACTCGCTTCTCTACCACCTCAGCCGCAACGCCGGTCGCGTTCTGCCGCACCAGACGCTCCTGGCGAAGGTATGGGGCCGCGAATACACCGACGAGGTGGACTACCTGAAGGTGTACATACGGCGCCTGCGCCAGAAGCTGGAAGGCGACCCGGAGACGATCGGCGAGATCGTCAGCGAGCGGGGCGTTGGCTACAAGTTCGTCGCCGCATAAGACTCAGACCCGGTGACTGACCGGTCAGCCTCGCCGCCACCCTTTTGGGCAGGTTTTCCACATTTTACAGCCAGTTTTCCACAATTCCGCATGTCCCACTAAGGCGTTCGCAGTGCCAATTTTCCTTGACAACTACATTAATATTTCTACATAATGAAACTGTATTTCAGCGGAGCCGCAACCGCTGAAGTGCGTTAGCGCTCTTAGGTCTCATCGCCGCACCCCCGCGAGCATTCGACTCAAGAGCGCTCTTTCTTGCCCAGAGCAATCCCCTCTGTGTGTAACTCTGCCTGCGGTTGCCCATCTCTTATTGCAGATATACCCCTATGCAGGAGCTCACGCAGGACCCGATCCGCCAAATCGGCGTGGCCAGGCGCTGGGCCCAGGCGGGCATCGTCTGGGCAATCTTCGCTCTGCTCTCGTTCTATTTCGTCGCGCTGGACCTTTCGCCTCCTGACCTCGCGATCGTTATCATCCCCGCCGCCATCGGCGCCTTTGTCGCGATCGAGCTGGTCACCCGCTGGGAGACGCGCATGCACCGGCGCTACGTCTATCCGCACAAACTGGGCTACCAGTTGGCGAAGATCCACGATTTCGACCAGGCGTGTGAGATGGGCGTCCGGCTCCTGGGCGAATGGCTGGGCCTGCGTGCCGCTGTCATCGCCTGGTTGGACGAGGACAACGATACTGTGCGGCCGGTCGCCTCGTTCGGCCTGCCTGACGGCTGGCTGGAGTCCGCCGAGCCCCAGAGCATCTCCAGCGAGACCCTCTGGCCTCTGCAGGAGTCGCTCACTTTGCGCCGCCCCGCTGTCGTCGATCAGTGGTTTAGCGCCTTCAGGGGCGACCGCGTGATCTACGTTCCGTTGATCAGCCACCAGAACTTCGACGGCGTTCTCGCCATCGTCGCCGGGCGCGGTAACGTCAAGGTGAAGGACGACCGTCTGCTCGCTGCCCTGGGCATGGTCATGGGCCTCTCGCTGGACAACTGCCGCCTCTACGAAGGCCAGCGGCTGCACGCGGAGCACTTCCGCGAGCTGAGCCGCATGAAGAGCGACTTTCTGACGACGGTGTCGCACGAGCTGCGTACGCCGCTCACCAGCATTCGCCTGGGTGCCGAGATGCTGCTTGAGGAAGAAGATTTCCGCGACCCCGACAGCGCGCGCGGCAAGCTGGTGCGCAGCATCGTGAAAGGCGCAGCGCGCCTCACCAGCCTCGTCTCCGATCTCGTCGAAGTCTCACGCGACGACGAGTTCCAGCCGCGGCTGGAACTGGACGAAGCGCCGCTCAGCGATCTCATCGCCGGCGCCGTGGCGGTCGTGCAGCCGCTTCTCGCCGCCAAGCACCAGACGATCGAGACGCAGCTCTCCGATCCCGGGGCGATGATCCTTGTGGACCGGCTGCGCTTCGAGCAGGTGCTGATCAATCTGCTGTCGAACGCCCAGCGCTACAGCCCGCCTGCAGGCCACATCACGGTCGAGGCAAGGCCTATCACTAACAGCGAAACGATGATCTGCGTCGCCGACCGCGGGCCCGGCGTCCCGCCCGAGGACGCCGAGAACATATTCGAGCCCTTCCACCGTGGCGACCGCAACGGTCTCGGCCTCGGCCTGGCGATCGCCAAGTCCATCGTCGAGCTGCACCACGGGCGCATCTGGGTGGAGTCACGGCCCGAGGGCGGGAGCCGCTTCTGTGTGGTGATCCCCGGCAAGAAGTCCCGCCGGCACCCCGAAGCCATGCTGCGCTCGCCCCTGCACGCCGGCCGCGCCTGACGCCACTCGCAAGTCCCGGCGCAGCGCCGCCAATCGTATACTTCGCCTATGCGATTGACGCACCTCCTGCTCACGGATTACAGAAACATCGAGCGCCTGGAGATTGACCTGCCGCAGCGGGTCGGCGTCTTCGTCGGG
>JADFTG010000228.1 GCA_022560365.1 Chloroflexota bacterium
GGCGGGGGGGATGCGAGTCCTGACGGTGCGGTTCGCCTGGCTAGGCTGGACGGCGATGGCGGTGATCGTCGTCACCGGCATTACGAGCCTGTTCGTCGCCGCCGGTGACCTGCCCGGCCAGAGCGCCGGTGACCTGCTGAGCTCCGACTTCCGCTTCACCCGGATCTTCTGGGAGAAGATGTTCCTCGTCGCCGTGGCGCTGGTGCTGACGGCGGTGCACACGTTCTCAATCGGGCCGCGTCAGCTGCGGCTGATGGAGGACGCCAGCACGGACGAGGTAGCCGTGCGGCGTGTGCGGCGTCTCTCGATGGCGACGAGCGGCATCGCGCTTCTGGCGAGCATCGGTGCCCTCTACCTGGGGGCCGTGCTGTCTAACCACGACTACTCGTTCGTCATTGACTAGGGCGATGGCGGCGCCGCGCATCGAGATCACGTACTGCACGAAGTGCCGCTTCCTGCTGCGCGCGTCATGGATGGCGCAGGAACTCCTGACAACGTTCGGCGAGGATCTTGGAGAGGTCGCGATCGTGCCGGGCGGCGGCGGCATCTTCGAAGTGACCCTCGGCGGCGAGGTTATCGCCACGAACCGCGAGACGAAGCAGATGCCGGACCCGGCCGACGTAAAGCGAGCGGTCCGGGACCGCATCGCCCCGGACCGCAAGATCGGTCACGACTAGCCACTAGAATTTCCCGGGCGGTGACTCAAAGCCATGGAACGGCTCTTCTCGCTTGTCGAAACGCCGGTTTTCCAGCAGCCGCGCGACTTCGTAGGCGATGTCGAACTCGTCCAGCTTCGGGATCTTCGGTAGGTCGTCGGCGGGGTCGCCGGAATCGTCCGCGGGCCGCGGGTGCTCCGGGATCTCGACTGTTTCCGTGTCTTCTTCAGTCTCGGCGGCCTGGGTGTGCGCGAAGACGGTGCCGCGGGCCGCGGGCTCAGCCTCATCGTCAAGAGCGTAGTCCGTTGGCGGCTCGGCCAACGGCTGCGCGGGCGCTTCGGCGAGGCCTTCCAGCGCGACGCTCGTTGCGTCGAGAACGACGGGCTCCTGAGCCTCGGCTTCTGGCAGGGTGAGCGCACTCTCGATGCCAGAGGCCATATCGGCGAGGGCCCTGGAACGGGCTGCGGCCTCGGCGGCCTGCCGCTGCTCTTCCAGGCGGCGCTCGGCCTCCTGGCGGCGTGCTGTCTCGGCTTCCGCCTGGGCACGGGCAGCGTCGGCGGCCGCGCGTGCTGCCCGCAGCTCTTCCTGCGCCTGCTCGGCGATGCGGGAGGCTTCCTCTGCTTCTGCGCGCCGGGCCGCCTCCGCACGGCGCTCGGCCTCGGCTTCGGCTTTGGCCTTGGCTTCGGCGTCGGCCTGCCGCTGCTCTTCCATGAGGCGCTCGGCCTCCTGGCGGCGTGCCGTCTCGGCTTCCGTCTGGGCGCGGGCGTCGGCGGCGGCCGCGCGTGCCGTCCGCAGCTCTTCCTGCGCCTGCTCGGCGATGCGGGTAGCTTCCTCTGCTTCTGCGCGCCGGGCTGTCTCCTGGCGGCGTTCGGTCTCGGCCTCAGCGAGTCTCGCTTCTTCAGGTGCTTCGGGGGCCGCGGCGACGTCGCTGATCGTCGGCTCTTCGCGGCGCTCGTACTCGCGGACGGTCTCAGTGGCCTCGAGCTCGACGGTGCTCCGGATGGCCGACGTACTTGCGTGTTGTGCTTTGGTCGGCGGTGGGGCAGCGGGCAGAACGCTTACGCCGTCCAGTTCCTCGCGGATGGTGGCGAAGGCGGCCCAGAGGATGATCAGGTGGGAGATATCGAGGCCGCGCTTGGCCTCGAAGCGAGCGAACGACCACGCGCTCTTCATGTCGACGAACGAGACGGCGTAGACGACGTCGGAGGTGTGGTTGGCGCGGATGAGGACGAGCGCTTCGCGGTGACCGTCCTCTGGTAGCACCGGCTCGTCGTGCAGCGCCCAGAAGGCATGCGTGCCGCGGCGCATCTCCGGTGGGAGTTGCTCGATGTCTGCTGCTGCCGTCGCGGCGTCCGGGAAGAAGCGCAGGCGGAACGCACTGATCCCTGCGATGTCCGGCGCCAGGATTGCCAGCTGCGGATTGCTCTTCGCAGACGGAGGGTGCGCGCCATTCTCACCCGCACCCGGGAGGTCCTGTGCGGAAGACGTGCGCTCGTCGTCGATGGTCTCCGGCTTCTTGAAAAGCGAAGTCAACCACGCCATGGGGGGCTCCTTCTTGTGCCTTCGCCGCGGCGAAGAGAGGGCGATTCGCGGCTCGCGGCGCGGGCTGCTTGGTTCGGCTCGTGAACCGGAGGTGTGACCGGTCCTCGTACTATGACAGACGCGGGACGGCGCTCTGCGATGCGGCTTCAAGGCGTTCCTGGCGCCGATTAACGCAATCTTTCCTGTTTGTTAACCGCGGTGGGCGTCCGGGCCGCTGCTACGATACGCTAACGACTAACGAAAGTTAGGCCGAAGGAGGTTCGTTACTGTGGCAGCTTTTACTCCCGGTGTCCGCGCTCTCTTTGAGGGAAAGAACTTTGGTCATCTGGCCACGATAATGCCCGACGGCTCGCCGCAGGTCAGTGTTGTCTGGGTCGACGTCGAGGGCGACAATATCCTCGTGAACACAGCCGAGGGGCGGATCAAGCCCCGCAACGTGCGGCGCGACCCCCGCGTCGCGATCTCGATCTACAACCAGGACGTGCCGTATCAGTCGGCGGCGATCCAGGGCGAGGTGGTCGAGGTGCGGAGCGAGGGCGCGCTTGAGAACATCCACAAGCTCGCCAAGAAGTACATGGGTCTAGACGAGTATCCGAACCTGCAGCCGGGCGAGCAGCGGCTGCTCTTCGTGATCAGGCCGGATCAGGTCTTCGGAATGGGAACCGACGAGTAGTGACGCAGGCAGAGGCCGGCGAGCGGCCTGCCAGCTCCGATCGGCCCGGAGGCGCGCTGGACGAGATCATCTCCGCGCGCCTCGTCGCCTGGCTGGACGCGGTTCTCGCCGGCCGGGCTCCCAACACCCGCCGCT
>JADFTG010000229.1 GCA_022560365.1 Chloroflexota bacterium
CCCGCCTGGCGCGGGAGACCGGCGCTCAGTACGCTTGCGTTGAGGTCAGCGCCGCCGAGGACGCCATTCGCGAGCGCCTGGCTGACCGCCTCAGGCGAGGCCGCGATGCCTCCGACGCCCGCTGGGATATCTATGTGCAGCAGAAGCGCCGCTTCCAGCGCCCGTCAGAGGTGCCGCCGGAGCGCCTGATCAGGGTCGACACGACGAAGCCGCGCGCCGGGGGCGTAACGCCGATCCTCGCTGCGCTGCGCCGCGTTTCGCCGCTGAGCGTGCCCGGCTAGCGGCCGGTGGAGCCGTGGCCGGCGGCGCCCCGCGCCGTCTCCGAGAGGTCTTCGGCGACCGTCATGTCCATCACGAGCGCCTGGCCGATCACCAGTTGCGCGATGCGGTCTCCGTCGCTCACCTTGTGCGGCTCCCGGTAGTGGAGAGAGTGCATCGTGACCAGGAGTTCGCCACGGTAGTCGGAGTCGATCGTGCCGAAGGTGACCACGACGCCTTTCGAGGAGAGACCGGAGCGCGGCCTGATCTGGACGTCGTAGCCAGCGCCGATCTCGATCGCGATTCCCGTTGGCACCTGCACTGGCTCGTGGCCGACCATCATCGGGGCGTCGAGGCAGGCGTAGAGGTCGTAGCCGGTGGCGCCCTCCGTGGCGCGCTCGGGCAGGCGGGCGCCGGGCCGCAAGCGTTTGACGCGCACCGGGACGTTCACTAGGGGATGTACAGTCCGCTGTCGCGGCGCTTGCCGCGTTCGATCCGCTCCGGTGGCTTCTCGGGCTCGGAGGTTGGGCCGCTGGGGGTGTCCTTCGACGGCTTCGCCCCGGCCGCTTTCACGACCTGCTCGATGAGCGCCGGTTCCGGGAGCGCGCCCGGGATCGAGATCCGGTCGTTGATCAACGTCAGCGGCACGGCCTCTACTTTGTAGCGCTTGGCCAGATCGGGGAACTCGTTGACCTCGATCACTTCTGCCTTCACGTGTTCGGTGACGATGCCCATCATGAAGGCGGCGCGGGCCATCTGCGGGCAGTACGGGCACGTTGGCGTTACGAACACGCGCACCGAGACGTCCGACTTCAGGTCCGAGAGCGCTTTCACCGAGTCTGGCGAAAGCAGCGTTTCCCAGCGTGAGAGGTCGACGATCGACTCCACGAACGCGGCGAACTCCGTGCCGCCGGGGATGCCGTAGTACTTGAAGAAGCCGGGCCCGGGCCCTCGCAGCACGATCCCTGGAACGCGCTCGACGCCGAACTTCGCTTTCTCCTCCGGATTGTCCTCGAACTGGTGCACGCGCAGGCTGACGAGGTCGCTTAAGGCGGACAGTTCTTGCAGCATGTCCTGCGTCGGCTTGCAGAAGGCACATGGTTTGACGCCCGGCGCCTCCAGTTTAGTCTCGCGCTGCGTGAAGTAGTCGATCTTGACGGGCGCGGCCATTTCGGCGGCGAACTTCGCCTGGATCGCGTCCTGGTCCTTAAGCGGAATCACTCATGTCCCTCGTTTTCAGCCACACCATAGCAAGCCGCTGCAGCGCAGTGAAGCCCGCGATCAGCGCCAGCGCCCAGAGCACCGGCGTCAGGACGTTCTCGTCGAGCGCTTCGTGCAGGATGAGGCCGCCACCAAGCAGGAGCACGCGTTCGGTGCGCGTGAAAAGGCCGTCGCGCAGCTTGAGGCCGATGACTTCGGCGCGCGCGCGCAGGTAGCTGACCATGATCGAGGCGACGACGGCGGCGAAGATCAGCAGCTCCTCCTCGCGGGCGTCGCGGTCGCTGAAGAACCAGAGCAGGCCGAAGAGGACGGCAGCCTCCGAGAGCCGGTCCATCGTGGCGTCGAAGACCGATCCGAACGGCGTCGCGCGCCCGGTAGCCCGCGCCAGCGAACCGTCGAGGAAGTCGAGCGCGCTGAACGCCAGCATGACGATGCCTGCCGCCAGGAAGCGCCCGTCGGCCGCCAGCACCGCAGCCCCGACGTTGCCGCCGAAGCCGGCGAGCGTGAGCATGTTCGGCGTCACGCCTAGCCGCGAGAGCGCGTTGACCGCCGGATCGATCACCCATTTGGGGGCGGAGCGCGGCGTCAGCGCTGGCATCAGGCGCTGTTCCCGTTCCGCTTCGCTGCCGTCTCCTCGTAGAACGCGAGCACCTCCGACGAGACCTTGTCCCAGCTCCAGCTGCGGGCGTGCAGCGCCGCCACCCGGCCCATCGCTTCGCGCATCCCGGCGTCGGAGAGCAGCCGCTTGAGCGCCTCGCACAGAGCGTCGCTGTCGCGGGGCGGGACGAGTAGGCCATGCTCGCCGTGCTTGACCACGGCCGCGAAGCCGGGGATGCGTGAGGCGACGATCGGCACGCCGGAGGCCATCGCCTCGAGCAGGATCAGGCCCAGGCTCTCGTGTCCGGTGTTGGGCGCGCAGAAGACGTCGCCGCTGCGGTAGTAGCGGGGCAGGTCCTCTTCCGCCACCAAGTCGGTGAAGATGACGTCCTCGACGTTGTTCTCTTCGATAAAACGTTCACAAGCCGGGCGGATGCCGCCGTCGGGGCCGACGATGATCAGCCGCGTCTCCGGCATTTCGGCCTTCAGCTTGGCGAACGCCTCGATCAGGTAGGGCAGCCCCTTACGCTGCTCCTGTCGGCCGACGAAGACGATGTTGCGCTTGGAGTCCATGAGGCTGGGGATAGGCGGTGTCTCCTCGGCGAAGCGCGCGTAATCGATGCCGCTGGGGATGATGCGGAAGTCGTCATCGAAGTACTTGCCGATGAGGTCGAGCGCCGTTTGCGAGTGCGCGATGCGGCCGTGGATGCGGCGCCACCACTGCTGGAGGATGAACTGGGCGTAGGCGTAGACGCGGCTGCCGCTGTCGCGCGCGGCGTGGAACGTGGCGATGTTCGTCGCCTGCGAGAAGCGCACGAACTGGAACGGCAGCAGCGGGACGAACGGCTCGTGCACGGGCACGACGTCGAACTGCCCACGCCCCAGCAGCTTCTTGACTCGCGACGAGAGGTTGGAGG
>JADFTG010000230.1 GCA_022560365.1 Chloroflexota bacterium
GCGAAACGCCGGGCCGTATGGGCGGCCCGTCCGGCTCGCCGGTGATGCTCATGATGCCGCCCATGCCCTGCACGATGACATCGAGCGCCGGCCGCTCGCGGTCCGGGCCGGTCTGACCGAAGCCGGACGTTGCGGAGTAGATGAGACGCGGATTGCGCTCCTTGAGCGTCTCGTAGCCGATGCCCAGGCGCTCGGCCGTGCCCGGCGTGAAGTTCTCCATCACGACGTCGGCCTTTTCGGCGAGGCGCAGGAAGAGGTCGCGGCCGGCCTCGCTCTTGAGATCCAGGCAGATGCTCTTCTTGCCGCGGTTAACGGAGAAGAAGTACGCGCTCTCGTGGCCGACGTACGGCGCCGTCGAGCGCCCAACGTCCCCATAGGGCGGCCGCTCGACCTTGATGACGTCCGCGCCGAGGTCGGCGAGCACCATCGAGGCATACGGGCCAGCCAGCACCCACGTCAGGTCGAGAACGGTGACGCCCGAAAGCGCACCGGGCGCAGAATTAGACATCGCACGCCCAATCATATCGGGCGTGCGATGTCTGTTCGAGTTCTATTCGGTTATCGGGCGTGAATTACCAGCGGGCGCCGCCACCACCGCCGCCGCCGCCGCCACCACCACCACCGGCCGGGCGCACCTTCGAGAAGCAGTCGCTGCAGTAGACCGGCCGGTCCTGGCGCGGCTCAAACGGCAGCGTCGCCTCGTTACCACACTGGTCGCAGGTGGCCGTGTACATCTGGCGCTCGCCGCGGTAGCCGCCGCCACCGTAGCCACCACCAGATCGGCGTGCGGAACGGCAGTCGGGGCAGCGCTTCGGATCCTGGTAGCCCTTCTGGCTGTGAAAATCCTGGTCGTCTGCCGTGAAAACGAAGTCGTTCTCACATTCGACACACTTCAGGTTCCGGTCTTCAAAAGCCACTCGATGTCCTCCTTGCGTGACCTCGGTTATCGTCCTGATCATCGAGCGGAGCCAGTTACGGGAGCCGACACGGGGACTTTAACCATCCGCGGTCCGACCGCGGGTTATTAGTTTTGTTGATGGTAACACCGGGTTAAGTGATCCACAAAGCAGCCGTTGGCGCGATGCGGCGGCGCTATGATGACCGCCGCGGCATTCGCTGCCGCGCCACGCAGCCGGGCTTGAGCGCCGGATTACCGTCGTCCGCAGCCGCTATCTCGACGGCTTCAGAGCCGACGAGACCCGCGATCCGGCGGCCGACTTCGTTCAGATCATCCTTCGCGAAACCCTCGGACGTAAACTCGATCCGCCCGTCGCGGCCAATCAGGTAGAGCGCCGGCGTCGACGGCGGATCGTAGAGGCGCGAGACTTCCAGCTCCTCCCCGTCCAGCAGCACGGGATGCGCGAGCGCAAACCGCCCGGCGTACTCCGCCGCGCGTTCGGGGTCGTCCTGGCAGACGGACCACATCTGCCAGCCGTCCGGGTACGCGTCCTTCAGGCGGTTGAGGTACGGGTACGCCACGTCGCAGGTCGCGCACTTCACCCGGAAGAACGCGAGGAGAAGAGGCGCGTCGCCGCGATCGCCCGGGAGCGAGTACTCGCGCCCGTCGAGGCCCAGCAGCGTGAAGTGTGGCGCCAGCGCGCCTGGTTCCAGGTTCATGCTCTGTATCGTAGTACGCAGCGCCTACTCGCCGAAGGTCTCCAAAAGCGCCTGACGGTAGCGCTCCGTCTCGGCCGGCTCGATCAACTGGTCCGGCGGCGAGAGACAGACCGTGTCCGCGAGGTCGAGGTACGGTTTCACCTGCGCGCGCACGTGGTCGGCATCGCCAGCCGCCGCGAACGTGTCGATCATGTCGTCGCTTACCGCCTCCGCCGCCCCCGAGGTGTCGCCTTTCAAGAGTGCCTCCTGGATCGCCCGCACCTCTTTCGGGAACGACGCAAACAGCGGCTCGTACGTCTTGACGGTCGCGTAGAAGGCGATCGTAGCGGCCGCCGCGCGCCGCGCCCGTCTGACGTCGGTGTCTACGGCGCAGCAGACGCCGAGGCCCAGCTCGAAGCCCGCCCGCTCACGCCCGGCCTCCTTCAGCCCACGCGCCAGCGCCGGGACCACGACCTCGCGCGTCCAGCGCAGCGAATAGATCGGGTGTCCCAGAAGGCCGTCCGCAACGCTAGCAGCCGCTCGTATCATCCCTTCGCGCACGCCAGCCAGGTAGATCGGGATGCGCTCTCGGATGGGCGGCTGCGGCCGGCGCCAGCCCTGGATGTCGAGATTGTAGAACTGGCCCGAAAACTTGATTGGCTCGCCTTCGTGGGCACGTTCCGTGATCAGGCGGATGATCTGCACTACCTCGCGGATGTGCGGCGTCGGCTTGCCGTAGGCGATCCCGTGCCAGCGCTCGTTGATCCGTTTCAGACCGGTGCCCAGCCCGAGCACGAAACGCCCCCCGGACATCGCGTCCAGATCCAGCGCCGTGAGCGCCAGCACCCAGGGGCTGCGCACGAAGGCCAGCGCGATCGACGTGCCCAGGCCGATGCGCGACGTCCCGGTCGCCGCAGCGGCCAGCGGCGAGAACGGATCGTGGAACATCTCCGACGTCCATAGCGCGCCGAAGCCCGCGGCTTCGGCATCGGCCGCCAGCTTCGCAACTTCCCCCGCGGGTCCGGCGCCCAACGCCAGCGAATATCGGCTCATTCGTCCCCCATGATATAGTCGCGGCAACCTGTCGTGCGCGCATTCGCCGCGCCAGCGAACGGACACGCCCCATGCAGACGCTCGTCACCGGCGCCACCGGATTCCTCGGCAGCCACATCGCCGACAGCCTCATCGAGCGAGGCGACTCCGTTCGCGCTCTGGTGCGCCCGACAAGCGATACGTCGTACCTTGAGTCGCGAGCCACCGAGTTCGTCGTCGGCGACATCACGGAGCCCGATTCGCTACCGGCGGCGCTCAGCGGCGTCGAAGTCGTCTACCACGCGGCGGCAAACGTCAGCGACTGGGGCCCGTGGAGCGATTTCAAGCGCATA
>JADFTG010000231.1 GCA_022560365.1 Chloroflexota bacterium
CGCCGATCACACTGCCAGCAGCAGGACCAATAACCCGCGGGGCGACTGAACCACCGAACGCGCCGATGTCCCGCGTGCGTCGGTACGCCTCTCGCTCGACGTTGCCACGATGGCGAAATCCGGAAATCCGACTCTGCGCCGCGCGCAGCAGCGCGTTCTCTCGACGTTCACGCGTGCGCTCTGAGGGGGACAGCCGGGCGAGAATCGCCTCTTCTTCGTCCTCGTCGTACCGTCGTGAGGCAGACCAGTAGGGTTGACCGGACGGGTCGTGGTACCGTCGAAGCGGCCGGTGGGAGGCCATCTACCTAAGCTCGATGCCGTAGACCTGCAACTGTTGCGCGATCATCTCCGGGTCGTCACCTGTTTCGGCGAGCATCTCCATCAGCTCCCGAACGTCGATGAAGCTGCCACTCCCATCGGGCAAATGCCGCTCGAGCTGCTCCAGGTAGGGCGTCATCAAGGAATCCTCGGCACCAGGCTCGGAGCCAGGAACTGGGAAGTCAGCTGCAGCCACCCGGGCGTAGCCACTGATGGCGGCCGCGCCAGTGCGTGCCTGGCCGGCGATACCAGCCGCCTGCACTTTCCCGCCTGCCGAGATTTGCGCACGTTCGACCGACGACCCAGACCGCAGCTCTTGCGGGAGGTAGTAGCGCGCATCAGTTTGCTCGAGCGCTGTGGCTTCCTGTTGCCGCCGCGCGATGCTCGGGAGTTGCTCGTCGGCGACGACTTGACGACCCGGCGCTGTTCCGATGTAACTTCGCGCTTCCTCGATCTCCCGTTCGGTGTCCATACCCACATCGGCGCGTCTCTGCATCGCACGGTAGACCGGGTCACTCTCCATCCGATTGCGCTGGTTGAAGCCACGCGTCTGGCTTTCCCGGAACCCCGCGAGGGCCGTGGTCGCGCGCGTTTGGGCACGGCCAATCTTGAGGGACTCCCCTTGGCCCGCGAGGGCGGTCCGGCGTCCCTGCTCGCGCTCCTGTCGATCCTCCCAATAGCCAGGCATGTTGCTTCCCCCTCGTGAGAATACCCGTGTGTCGACACGACTCGTCGTCGGTTGACGCCCACCCAAGACGCGATCGAGATCGACAGCGTACTTCTGCTCTGCCAACATCTCGCCATAGCCCATGGCATCCGTCTGCGCCAATCCCGTGCTCCCCCCACCACCCAGTCGGCGGCCGGGGTATCGCCGCTCCCGTCCGCGAATCTCACCGAGGGCCCCAGACGCTGACGCGGCCGAGGCGCGCAGTCGATTCGTGGACGCGGCGTCGCGGCCCTCGCGGGCGCCGGTCGCAAGACGCTGTTGGTCCGCCGGCAGGCCTCGGAGTGAGCCGAGGGGGCGCAGCGTCTCGGTGCGCGCACGGTCTTCGGCCTCGAGCAACCGATCTAGCTCGTTCCGGTTGTAGCTCTTGACGCCGGCGCTGATGCGGTATCCGTAGGGCATGGCGTGCCTAGTAGACCCTCCGCGCAGCGACGCCGGTCCGACCACGGAGCCGCGACACACGTCCGCCGATCATCGCCAGTGGCGACATGATCCCCTGTTGCCAGCCAGGCCCGTTCGCCATCGTCTCCAGCGGGGAGAGCGACAACCCGGGTTGGGCATCTTCCTCCGCCGGCGGCGCGGCCGGTAGTCCTGGCGCTCGGCCACCACCACCCATGTAGGGCTCGTGCCATTTCGGGGCTGGCCCCACCGGTGGCGACGGACTAAACCACGGGAATTCTGAGGCGTTCCACCGCTCTCCACGACCCGCCCATCGGCCAAAGCCCATGGACTTAAACCCTAACTCCGACGTCGGCCCCTTGCCGAGTTGGTCCTGCGGCTGGCGCCACCAGCCTGCGTCATTTGGAAGCGGCCCCTCACCAGGGACGTCGGCCAACGGGGACTCCTGCGGTAATCCAGGCGGGGCTTTGCGCTCCTCTGCCGATTGCTCCACAGGCGGCGCGGTGCCTTTCGACAAAACGCCTTCGCCCATCGCCTGTCCGGCTTGAGGAAAGGTCTCGCCGATTTGCGGTGCGGCTTGCTTCTGTCTGCCTGTGCCACCGCCCCCGGCACACGCCGTCATCGGCGGAAACGAGGCGGCGAATGCGGCGGAATACAACCCGTTCCGCACATCGTTCGCAATGCGCGCTCGATTGATGGCACACCAGTCCCTCGACGGTACAGTCAACCCACCTGGCGGTGGAGGACGAGCGAGAACCATCCATTCAGGAACAGCCATGCGACACTCTCGGTTAGAAACGCCTCGTCATGTTCGTCGTCATCGACCCGCGTCCGCGTTCGCTCAGCGAGGTCGCCAAGCGCAGCCGCTCGCTCATGGCCTGCTGGCGACGCTGTAGCTCACTGCCGCGCCAGCGGGATCGCTGGTCGTCGTACCGACTCCGCGTCTCCACGTTGTATTGGTCGATGCCCGTGGCATACTGATCGTAGGCGGAGCGCCGGCTCGCCTCGAGCTCGCCGTAGCGGTTCGTCGCTATCGCGTTGAACTGACCAACCTCCTCTTCGGCAGCAAGGTCCAGCTCAGCAACATCGCGGACGGCCTCACCCTGTTCGCCGAGCATCGCCGCCGACAACCGACCCATTTCCCGACCTTCCCAGGCCGAGCCCGTGCGACCCAACAGCGCCATCTGTTCACGAACCGACCGTTGCGCGCCTTCGCCATACTCGCCGATCTCGTCCTTAGCACGCGCCATCCGCACGCGGTTCGCTTCAGTGCGATCGGCGACCGAACGCAGCTGTGGTCCGGCGCCAGGGCTGTAGGCCGTCGCTTCGACCGTGGCAGGGCCGCTCCCGCGATAGGGTTCGACCGCCGTCGGCTGTGGGAGCGTCGACAAAATGCTCGTCATCTGAGACGTGTCATAAGGCGAGGCGGTGGTCCTGGACACGCTTTCCGACCCGTATCCTCCGGCGCCTCCACCGCCGCCGCCAGCAGCCGAGAACCTGGCGTCGAATCCTGTCCGAGCACTCCCCCCAGAGA
>JADFTG010000232.1 GCA_022560365.1 Chloroflexota bacterium
ACTCTTCGGCCTGGTTGACGTCCGTGATGCTCTGATCGATCGTTGCGCCGTGCGCGATACTTTCAGCGCGCAAATGTTCCGCAATGGTGAGGCGCTCCGCCAGGGGTTTGGCGAGCATCATGGCCTGCCATTCCGGATCGCGCGTTATCCGGCGAGCATTTTGATACTGCACGTCATCGATGCACAACGCGTCGCCGTGGCTGAGCAATACCTTGTCGCCGTAGAAGTCCACCGGGAATGGGTCGGAAAGAATCCTGACGCCGGTTTCGCGGGCAAACACATTGCCGATCATGAAGTCGCGATTGCCGTGCATGAAGTAGGTCGTCACGCCGTTGTCCACGAGTTCCCGCAGCGCTTGTTTGATGACGGCGTAGTGCGTATTCGGATCGTCGTCACCGACCCACACCTCGAACAGGTCACCCAGGATATAGAGCGCGTCGGCGCGGCTCGCTTCTCCCGCCAGGAAGGCGAGAAACTGATCGCCGATTTCGGGTCGACCGGCCTCGAGGTGCAGATCGCCGAAAAGATCGGCGTCGTCGAGTACTGGTTCGCTCGCACCGGCGTCCGCTACCATAAATGGGTCCATCACTACCTCTTCGAGGCGACGGGTGGCGACACGGACAGCCACGACCTCGAGTATGATAGGGTCGAATGGCGGCCCATCGAGGACGCGCTGCGAACGCTCACGTTCAAGAACGAGTCAGACATGGTGGAGAAAGCCCGCGAGATGATCGAGGCGGTGCACAGGTGAGAGTGCACGACGATGTCATCGCGCGCGGCAAGAAGACGGTCATCCGCCGCAAGCGCATGGCCGACGCCGCCGACGAGTACCGCTGGCGCTCCGACCCGGAACTCGCGCAGTACGACGCTTCCCGCCCCGTGCAGGTGCCGTTCGAGAACTTCCTGCGCAACTGGAGCTTCGACTACCGGTTTACGGACATGGGCGGCCGCTCATTCGCGATCGAAGACGAGTCCGGCCGCCACATCGGCAATCTGATGTACTACAACATCGACCAGACCCGTGGTGAGGCCGAGGTTGGCATCAGCATCGGCGAGCGGGACTACTGGTCCGGCGGCTACGGCACCGATGCCATCATCGCCTTGACGCGCGTGCTCATGGCGCGCGGCGACATCCTCCGCCTCTACCTGCACACACTGGACTGGAACGTCCGCGCCCAGCGCGCCTTCGAGAAGGCGGGTTTCCGGACGTGCGGCACCTCCTGGCGCGACGCGCGCACGTTCGTCGTCATGGAACTCTGGCGTGAGCAGCCGGTCGCTTCAGCCGCGGCTGTCGTTACCGCCTAACCTCCGGGCTTGACCGCCGGCCGGCCCGGAATGTCCAGGTCGGGCGGAGGCGGAGCGGGGTTCGGGATCCCCGCCATCAACTGGTTCGGGACAAGCGCCGCCAGCTCCTTCAGCGTCCACTTCCCGTCCTTATCGATCGACTGGATGTGGTGCTCCTCGTGGGCCAGCGAGACGCTGCCGCCGCCAACGTGGAAGATCTTGCCGTTTACGTTCCAGGCGTCGTCCGTGCACAGCCAGGCCGTCATCGGCGCAACGTGTTCGGGCGTCATCGGCACCACTGGCTCCGGCGGGCGCACCGGCTCCTGGATACCGGCCTTCGCGCGGATCTGCCGCGACGCCTGCGGGATCTGCGCGATCATCCGCGTCTGAGCGCCCGGTGCGATCGCGTTGCACGTCACCGCGTAGCGTCCGAGGTCGCGCGCCACGACTCGTGTCAGACCGGCGATGCCCGCCTTCGCCGCGCCGTAGTTCGACTGACCGGAGATGCCGCGCAGCCCCGAAATCGACGAGAAGTTGACGATCCGGCCGTAGCGCTGTTGCCGCATCAGCATCGACGCCGGCTTGATCGTGTTGAAGTGGCCCTTCAGGTGGACCCCGTAGACCGCGTCCCACTCTTCTTCGCTCATGTTGAAGATCATGCGGTCGCGCAGGATCCCCGCGACGTTGATCAGCAGATCGAGGCGCCCGAACGCGTCCACGCACTGACGAACCATCGCCTCGCCGCCCTCGGCCGTCGCCACGCTGTCGTAGTTCGCGACGGCCGTGCCGCCGCCGGCCTTGATCTCGGCCGCCACCTGGTCGGCCGGGCCGTTGTCGTGGCTGGTCCCGTCGACATTTCCGCCCGGGTCGTTGACGACGACGCTCGCGCCTTCCTGTGCGAGCAGGATCGCCACCGCCCGTCCAATGCCGCGTCCGGCGCCGGTGACTACAGCGTTGCGGCCGTCCAGCTTGCCCATCGCTTGCTCCTACGCCGTCGCCGGCTCTTCCGCTGTCGCTTTGCGTCCGGGGACGTCGAGCTCCGGCGGCGGCGGCGCTGGGTTCTTCGTTCCGGCGAGCAGGCCCGGTATCTGCGCCGACAGCTCGTCCAGCGTCCACATGCCAGGCTTGAAGATCGTCCGCCAGGGCGTCGGGTGCTGGAGGACTGCCACCGTGCCCCCGTAGACGTGGAAGACCTGGCCGTTCACGTTCCAGGCGGCATCCGTCGCCAGGTGGGCGGTCATCGGTGCCACCCAGTCGGCGTCGAGCGTGCCGACTCCGCCCGGTGGCGGCGCGCCGGCTGTGGACTGCGCGCGCCGCAGCTCTTCTCCCGGCCGGTTCTGCGGGACCGTCGCCGTCAGCCTGGTCGCGGCGCGCGGCGCGATCGCGTTGCAAGTGACGCCGTAGCGCCCCAGTTCGCGCGCCACAACACGTGTGAAGCCGGCGATCGCGGACTTCGCCGCACCGTAGTTCGCCTGACCGGCGTTGCCCCAGAGCCCGGACTCCGACGTGTAGTTGATGATCCGTCCGTAGCGCTGCTGCCGCATGAGCACAGATGCCGGCTTCGTGCAGTTGAAGTGGCCCTTCAGATGCACCGCGATAACGGTGTCCCACTCCTCTTCGCTCATGTTGAAGATCATGCGGTCGCGCAGGATGCCCGCGTTGTTGACCAGGATG
>JADFTG010000233.1 GCA_022560365.1 Chloroflexota bacterium
CCGCCAAGTGGGCCGCCGACGGCTGGGACGTGCACTACATGCTGACGACCAGCGGCGACATGGGGACGAAGGACGAATCGCTGACCCGCGAAAAGCTCGCCCGGATCCGCGAGAAAGAACAGCGCGCCGCCTGTGACGTGCTCGGCGTCAAGGAGCTCGTGTTCCTGCGCTACCCCGATGGCTTCGTCGAGGACACGGCGGAGATGCGCGGGCGCATCGTGCGCGAGCTGCGCCGGCTCAAGCCATGGACGGTGATCACCTGGAACCCCTACCGCACTACGTTTACGCACCGCGACCACCGCCTCACCGGCCAGTCCGTGGTCGACGCCGTCTTCCCGCTCGCCCGCGATCCGTTGGCCTACCCGGAGCACCAGATCGATGGGCTCGAATCGCATCGCGTGATGGAGCTGCTGCTCGCCGGACACGAAGAACCGGATCACTGGATCGAGATCCCCGAGGACGCCTTCAAGCGCAAGATAGACGCGCTCAAGAAGCACAAGAGCCAGCTCGGCCGGGCGCCGATCCGCGAGATCCGCAAGCGCGTCAAGGAACGCATGGCGGAGGCGGCGAAGGACCAGGACTTTAAGCTGGCCGAGTCGTTCCGCCGCATGGCCTGGCGCTAGACGATGGAGTCGCTCGCGAGCACCACCCTCTACGTAGCGATCGCCGCCTGCGCGGTGGCGACGATCGCCTACTGGGTGCACACGCTCGGGCTGGGTCTCGTCGTGCGCCGGCTGGCGACGCCGATCGGTGAAGGCCCGGCCGTCGCCTCGATCGAGCGCAGCGGTGACAACGGCTGGGCGTCCCACGGCTCCATCGGGCACGCCACCGGGCACTTCGCTACCTTCGCGACGTGGACGGTCCTGGCGCTGCTGACCGTCTCTCTCATCGCTCGCTGGCAGGCCGTCGATTATGCGCCGTGGTCGAACATGTACGAGTTCACGATCGCCTTTGCGACGGCGATTTGCGGCTTCTACGCTGTCTTCGAGCAGGTCTACGTGGCGAGACAGGGAACGGGGGACAGGAGGCAGGGGATGCGCTCGCCGCGGGCGCTCGGCAGCGTTGCGCTGCCGGTCGTGCTCTCCGGGCTCATCGTCGCGGCCCTCTTCTTCCCGTCGGACGTGCGGCGGCTCGTACCGGCGCTGCAGAACACGGACCTGCTGGCGATGCACGTCGCGGCGATGATCCTCGCTTACGCGGCGCTGAGCGTTTCGTTCGCCTCAGGCGTGCTTTACCTCGTGCAGGGCGCGCACAACCGCTTCGACCGCCTGCCGAAGGCCAGGCTGCTGGATGAGATCGGCTACAAGAGCGTGATGTTGGGCTTCCCGCTGCTGGCGGGCGGCATCGCGCTGGGCGCGTACTGGGCGAACAGCGCCTGGGGCCGCTACTGGGGCTGGGACCCCAAAGAGTCGGCGGCGCTCATCACGCTGCTGATCTACGGTGTGTATCTGCACATGCGCGGCCTGCGCAAGTGGTCGGGCGCGCGCGCGTCCGCCGTGCTCGTAATCGGCTTCGGCGCCGTGCTCTTCTCGTACTTCGTCGTTAACCTCTGGGTCTCCGGCCTGCACAGCTACGCGGGCGTCTAGAGCGCCTTTGGCGGGCCGGTCAACGCCGCGTTTTCGGTTGACACACGGCGCCGTGGTGGCTACCATTTCTCCTTAGCGCCCGTATAGTGCGGGCGTGCGGCTGTTTCAACGGTCGGAAGACTTGGCCGTGCATAGGCTGTGGCGCTCTGGGCCAGGGCAGATGCGGCAAGCTTTCGGCTTTTTGTATGCGCCGAGTGTAGTTCAGGAAGGGAAACGCGAGAAAGTGCCAACGATCAACCAGCTGGTGCGAAAAGGGCGGAAGCCAATTTCGAAGAAGACAAAATCGCCGGCCTTGCGCTTCCATTACAACGCCCTCAAGAACCGAATGATACGCGGTCCCGGCAGCCCCCAAAAGCGCGGTGTCTGCACCAACGTTCGCACCGTCACGCCCCGTAAGCCGAACTCGGCGCTGCGCAAGGTTGCCCGCGTGCGCTTGACGAACGGCATGGAGGTCACCGCCTACATTCCGGGCGAAGGCCACACGCTGCAAGAGCACTCCGTCGTGCTCATCCGTGGCGGGCGCGTCAAGGACCTTTCCGGAGTCCGCTACCACATTATCCGCGGCGCGCTTGACGCTGGCGGCGTCCAGGGTCGAAAGCAGCAGCGCAGCAAGTACGGCACCCGCAAGGACGCCGAGTAGGACCCGGGGACGAGAAGATGCCGCGACGCGGAAAATCCGTTAAACGCACGATCCTGCCAGACGCCAAGTTCAACAGCGTCATGGTTCAGACGCTGATCAACAAGGTGATGCACAACGGCAAGAAGAGCACTGCCGAGCGCATCGTCTACACGGCGATGGACCAGATGGCCGAGCGCACGAAGGAAGACCCGCGGCAGATCGTCGAACAGGCGATCCGCAACACAATGCCGATTCTCGAGGTCCGCCCCCGCCGTGTCGGTGGCGCCACCTACCAGATCCCGCTGGAAGTCCGGCCGGCGCGCCAGGTTTCCCTGGCCATGCGCTGGCTCCTCATCGCCGCCCGTGCCCGCAGTGGCAGGCCGATGGCGGAGCGGCTCTCAGCGGAGTTGCTGGACGCCTACCGGGAGCAGGGCAGCGCAATCAAAAAGCGTGAAGACACGCACCGCATGGCCGAAGCCAACAAGGCCTTCGTTCACTACAGGTGGTAGGGGCGAGGAACAGGCGCGGCCAATGATAGTCAACTACTAAGCGATTCCTTCCAGGAAGTGCAAGTGGCAGATATGAGTGAGTCTGTGCCCGTCGGACGGGTACGAAACATAGGGATTATCGCGCACATCGATGCCGGTAAGACCACCGTGACGGAGCGGATCCTCTTTCACACGGGGATCACGTACAAGATCGGTGTCGTCGATGCCGGTACTGCCGTCATGGACTGGATGGCGCAG
>JADFTG010000234.1 GCA_022560365.1 Chloroflexota bacterium
GACACGCCGGGCCGAAGTTATTCACAAATTCGCGACGGCACCCCTGACTCCGGGTGACAGGCGTCTCGTTAGGATGTAAGGTTAATGCCGTAATGCCGTAATGCCGTAATGCGGTCGAACCGCGGCGTCCACGAGGGGGAGACGGGACGTATCATGGATACTGCATTTTCCGGAAATGATGACGTCCGCCGTACGGACGGTCCGATGTCGTGCGGGACGCCCCGTCCCGCGCATCGGTGACGCATGTCTGATTGAGCAAACATGGAGGCTGCGATGGTTGCATTCAGATTGAACGGGAAACGGGCGACGGTTGCGGCCGAACCCGATACCCCGTTGTTGTGGGTGTTGCGTGAGCACCTGAAGATGACAGGCACCAAATACGGTTGCGGCATGGCGCTGTGCGGCGCGTGCACCGTGCACGTCGATGGGGTGCCGGTGCGCTCGTGCGTCATGGCGGTGGGCGGCGCCGGAGGCAACGGCGACGTTGGCTCTGGGGGTAATACCGGCGGCGGTGGTGGCGGCGGCGCGGTGTGCCCGCCGAACTCCGTCGCCCAGTACCAGCCGAAGGTCGAGCCCGCGTTGAACTTGCGCCCGATGCCGACGACCGTGTAGTGCTCACCCAGCATGTTGGCGTTGTGCCCGGGCGATCCCGTCCACATCTCGAACGATGCCTGCGCGCCTTCCGTTCCGGCGACGAGGTTCTCTCCCCGCCAAGTGTTGTACGCATAGCCCATCTGGTCCATGCGCAGGAACGGGTCGCGGCCCAGCGAGTCCGTGTGGCTGAAGTAGTCGTTGGACGCCATGTCGTTAGCCATCCAGAGCGCGACTTCGTTGAGCTGCGGATCGAGGGCCAGTGTCCCGAGACCCTCCGCCGCGCGATAATCGTTGATGATGCTAAGAAACGCCTGCTCTTCGGAATCGAGCGCCTCTGCCACCCGTGTGTCGACTGCGACCACGGCGGCGACAGCCAACGCCGCCAGGAGCGGTATCACGGCGAAAAGGCGAGCAATCCCGAGCCATTGGTGTCTCGATATGCCCTCTCCAGATCGTCTATCGCCCTCTAGCGGGACTACGATCTTGCGCAGCGCGTGTGGGGCCGTGCGCCCGTCCAAACCGTTCAACATGCAAAGGGCAAGATGAGCCCTACCTGGCCTCGTTACGAATGGACACGCTGACCGCCGTTTTGAAGCAGTTAAGTCTTGGTTTAGAGCCGGATAAGGCCGCCGCCCTCGCGCGCTACGCCGCGATGATCCGCGCCGCACGCGAACGCACCGCGCTCGTCTCCCGCCGGAGCATGGATGCGATCGAGCGGCGGCATTTCGCGGAGTCGCTCGCGCTGCTCCTGGCGCTGGAGGAGCGGGGGCTGCTCCTCTCGCCGGCGCTCGACATCGGCAGCGGCGCCGGGTTTCCGGGACTGCCGATCAAGATCGCCCGGCCAGACCTCCGCCTGACGCTGATCGAGTCGAACGAGAAGAAGGCAGCGTTCCTGGAACAGGTGATCGCTGAGCTGTCGCTGGACGGCGCAGGCGTCGTCACCGCGCGTGCGGAGGAGGCCGGCCAGCTCCCGGAGCACCGTGCCGCTTACGCGCTGGTGCTGGCGCGGGCGGTGGCGCCGCTTCGGGTGCTGGTGGAGTTGGCTCTGCCGTTCCTGGCGATCGGCGGAGTGCTCGCAGCGCCGAAGGGCAGCGCCGCGCCGAGGGAGGTCCGCGAGGCGCAGGCGGCGCTGAAGGAGCTGGGCGGTACGGTCGAGGAAACGGTACGCCTGAAGGTAACAGCGCAAGCACGGGCGCCGACGCTCCTGATCGTGCGCAAGACGGGCGAAACGCCGGAGCGATACCCGCGACGGCCCGGTATTCCGCGCAAACGTCCGTTATAGCGCTGTGCGGGGGATTCAGACGCTCGTCGGTGATACAATGTCCGCGATCTACGGCTTATGACGCGACTTACCCGGCGCTCCCCGACCGGAAGCAATGGCGCGCAGACGATGAGCTGGCTCGGCCGCCTCGTCCGGCTCGACTACACCGTCTTCGAAGAGCTGCGCTCCAATCGCTCGGCGACCCCAGCCGCCATCTTCATCGTCCTCGCCACGGGCGTGATCGCCGGCCTCGGCACGTGGCTCTGGGCACTTCAGCACGACGACTTCACCGGAGTCGATGTGATGGAGGTGCTGCTCAAGGCAGTTATCATCGGCAGCGTCGTGCAGACGGCGGTCTGGTTCGCCTGGGTCTACATCACGTACATGCTGGCCGCGCGCGTCTTCGGCTCGGTCGTGCACTTTAGCGAGCTGACGCGGGTGATGGGATTCGCCTTCGCCCCGGTCGCACTGGGTTTGCTGGTAGCGATCGCGCCGCTGGCGGTGCCGTTCGGCCTGCTGGCGTTCGGCATAACGCTGATGCTGACGACGGCGGCAGTGGAGCAGGTGGCGGAGATCGAACCACGGCAGGCGATGCTGTCGACGCTGGGCGGGTTCGCCGTCTTTCTCATCTTCATGGGCGCGTTTGCGAACGTGATGGAAGTCGCCACGTTCGGTGGCCTGGCGCCAGGCATCCTCTTCTTCTCGCTCGACCTCTAGGCCTTCGCCGCCACGCTGCGATAAGCTGGCCCCGTTCAGCCACTCAACCAGGCTGACCTTGGAGAGGAGATCGTCCCATGAAGGTTGGACTGCAGATCCCATACTTCACCTGGTCCGGAGGCGCCGTGGAGATGGGGGAAAAGCTGGCGGAGATCGCCCGGACGGCCGAGGACGCCGGCTTCGACTCCGCCTGGGTGATGGACCATTACTTCCAGATCCCGATGGTGGGCCCCGCCGAAACCGACATGCTCGAGGCCTACACCACACTGGGCTATCTCGCCGGGCAAACGAAGCGGCTGACGCTGGGCACGATGGTCACCGGCGTCACCTACCGTCATCCCGGCGTCCTGATCAAGCAGGTGACAACGCTCGACGTG
>JADFTG010000235.1 GCA_022560365.1 Chloroflexota bacterium
TGTGGGAGTTCCTGGACCGGCTGTTGAACGCCGCTCTTCCCCGCCTCCGCGACTTCCAGGGCGTTTCGACCAGCGCTTTCGATGGCCGCGGAAACTTCAGCCTCGGCATTCGCGAGCAGCTCATGTTCCCCGAGATTGATTACGATAAGGTCAGCCGTATCAGGGGCCTTCAGATAAATATCATCACTTCGGCTAAGACCGACGAGGAGGGCAAGCGGCTGTTGGAGCTGCTGGGGATGCCCTTCGAACGTTAGAGGAGAGGCTGTGACTCGTAGAGCGCTATACGAAAAGACGTTCAACAAGACGCCGAAGTTCAAGGTGCGACACCGCAGCCGCTGCCGCCTTTGTGGCCGGCCGCGCGCTTACATGCGTCGCTTCGCCCTCTGTCGCATCTGCTTTCGGGAAAATGCGCTGCTGGGCCACCTGCCGGGCGTCAAGAAGTCGAGCTGGTAAGAGAACATGGTCACTGATCCGATCGCCGACATGCTGACCCGCATCCGCAACGCGCTCGTGGCGCGGCACGACTACACGGACATTCCCACCTCCAAGGTCAAGCAGTCGATCGCCGCTGTGCTGAAGAAGGAAGGCTACATCCAGGGCTACGAAGAGCGCGAGGATGACGGCCACGGCAGCATTCGCGTCCAGCTGGCGTACACAGGCAAGAAAGAGCCGGTGATCGTCGGCCTGAACCGCGTGAGCAAGCCGGGCCTGCGGGTTTACACCTCGCGCAGCGAAATGCCGCGGGTTTACGGAGGCCTTGGTATCGCTATTCTCTCCACCCCGGAAGGTGTGATGACCGGCAAAGACGCCCGCAAGCGCGGCGTCGGTGGCGAAGTACTGTGCTATGTGTGGTAATGAACGATGTCTAGAGTAGGCGCAAATCCGATCACCCTGCCCAAGGGCGTCGAGCTCAAAATCGACGGCTCGCAGGTCTCCGTCAAGGGACCGAAGGGCGAGCTTTCGTGGGCCTTCCAGAGCGAGATCACCTTCAGGCAGGAAGACGACCAGATCATCGTGACCCGGCCGTCCGACCAGGCGCGCCACAAGGCGATGCACGGCCTCTCGCGCACGCTACTTGCCAACATGGTGACGGGCGTTACCGAGGGCTTCTCGAAGACTCTGGAGATGCACGGCGTCGGCTACAGGGCGCAGATGCAGGGCAAGGACCTGGAGGTCAGCGTGGGCTTCTCGCACACGGTAAAGGTCTCGGCGCCGGAAGGCATCGAGTTCGAGGTGGACGGCACATCGAAGATCATCATCAAGGGCGTGAACAAACAGGCGGTGGGCCAGGCGGCCGCCAACGTGCGCAAGATCCGCCCGCCCGAGCCGTACAAGGGCAAGGGCATCCGCTACGAGGGTGAATACGTCCGACGCAAGGCCGGCAAGGCCGGCAAGGCGATGGAGTAAGGCACTATGAAGGGATCGAAAACGGCAAGGGCTGCCCGGAAGCGCCGGCACGTGCGCGTCCGCAAGAGCGTCACGGGGACGGCGGTGCGGCCGCGCCTCGATGTCTTTCGCAGCCTGAACCACATATACGCCCAGATCATCAACGACGCCGCCGACCACACGCTCGTCTCCGCCTCCGACGTGGACAAGGAGATCCGGCCCAAGGTCAAGGAATCGCAGAAAAAGACGGAAGTGGCGACGGTCGTCGGCGAGGCGCTGGCAAAGCGGGCGAAAGAGAAGGGAATCACGACGGTCGTCTTCGACCGTGGTGGCTTCCGCTATCACGGTCGTGTCAAGGCCCTGGCCGAGGCTGTGCGAAAGGGAGGCCTGACCTTCTAAAGGCAGGACGAGTGAGCTATGTCTAACCCCGGTAAGTACATCGCGAAGAAAGAACGGGTGGACCCGAACGATCTCGAGCTTCAGGAGAAGGTCGTGTTCATCAACCGCGTGGCGAAGGTGATGAAGGGCGGCCGCCGCTTCCACTTCACCGCCATCGTCGTCGTCGGTGACATGAACGGCCACGTCGGCGTCGCCATGGCCAAGGCCAAGGAGGTGCCGGAGGCGATTCGCAAGGCCGCGGTCATCGCCCGCAAGCACATCATCAAGGTGCCGATGATCAAGACGAGCCTACCTCATCCGCTGCTCGTGAGCTTCGGCGCTTCGAAGGTCTTGATCAAGCCCGCGCCGGCCGGCACCGGCCTCATCGCCGGCGGCGGCGTGCGGGCCGTCCTGGAGATGGCCGGCGTCAAGGACGCGGTCGCCAAGCAGCTCGGCTCCAGCAACCCAACCAACGCCGTCAAGGCGACCATGCTGGCGCTCTCTCTGATGCGCTCCCCTGAGGAAGTGCTCGAGAGGCGAAGGCAGTTTTCCGACGAGGCAAGCCTTGGCCGCTAAACTGCGTGTTACCTGGCGCAAGAGCGCCATCGGCTACAAGATCGACCAGAAGCGAACGATCGAAGCACTGGGCCTCAAGCGCCTGGGGCACACCGTAGAGCACGATGACACACGGCCCATACGTGGTATGCTCCACAAGGTTCGCCACCTCGTCGACGTAAGCGAGGACGGAGAATAAATGCAGGCCCACGAGCTAAAACCCGCGCGCGGGTCGAGGCAGAACCGAAAGAGGATTGGCAGGGGCAACGCATCCGGGACGGGTACCCATTCCGGGCGCGGTCTCGGGGGACAGAAGTCTCGCTCCGGCCGAAAGCCACGTCGCTTCTTCGAGGGTGGCCAGACGCGCCTCATGCGCCGTCTGCCCCGCCGCCGCGGCTTCGTTAACCGCTTCCGCATCGAATACCAGCCTGTGAACCTGCGCGACCTCGAGCGCTTCGACGACGGCGCCGACGTGACGAACGAGACCCTCAAGGAAGCCGGTCTCATCGACTCAGCCAAGAAGCCGGTCAAGATTCTCGCCAGCGGCGAGATCACCCACAAGCTTAACGTGCGCGTCGAGCGCCTCTCGCTGACGGCGAAGGAGAAGATCGAGGCTGCGGGT
>JADFTG010000013.1 GCA_022560365.1 Chloroflexota bacterium
CGGAAAACAATCAGCCCCAGGTACAGTCCCGCGTAATCAATCAAACAAGCCCCGCTCTCGTGTCCAGGCCACCCGTCGGCCATAATGAGCCTATGAAGCTCAGCAAGCGGATCAGCCGCACCTACGCCGTCGTCTCGCTCGCCGCGCGCGTCTACCTCGGCTACAAGTGGATCACCGTCCGCGAGAAGCGCTTCGGCCTGCGCCACAAGAAGGCGCAACGCCAGCGGCTGCGGCACCACACCTGGTCCGCCAACCACTTCTACGACACCGCCGTCCGCCGCCAGGGCCTCCTGATCAAGCTCGGCCAGATCATCGGCTCGCGGCCAGACCTCATCCCCGACGAGTACATCGACGTCCTCTCGCGCCTGCATGACACCGTGCCGCCGCGCTCGTTCAACGTCATCCGCCGCGTTATCGAGCGCGAGCTGGAGCGCCCGCTCGCCGACCTCTTCGACGACTTCGAGGAGGCGCCCATCGCCGCCGCCTCCCTGGCCCAGGTGCACCGCGCGCGGCTGAAGCCCAGCGCCTCGGCGCCGGCAGGCCGCGTCGTCGCCGTCAAGGTGCAGTACCCCGGCATCGAGGAGATCGTCGACAACGACCTGCAGAACGTCCGCCTCCTCCTGCGCATCCTCGCCCGGTTCGAGGGCAACCTGGACTTCACGCCGATCATCGAAGAGCTGTCGCACAACGCGCCGCAGGAGCTCGACTTCATCAACGAGGGCCACAACGCGGAGGCCATCGCCAAGAACTTCGCCGGCCGCGAGAACGTCGTCGTGCCCGAGATCATCTGGGAGTACTCGACCAGGCGCGTCCTGACGATGGAGTTCATGGAAGGGATCAAGATCACCGACGTCGAATCTTTGCGGCGCGACGGCATCGAGCCACAGGCTGTCGCGCAGCTCGTCACCGACGTCTACTGCGAGCAGCTGTACCTCCACGGGATGTTCCACGCCGACCCGCACCCCGGCAACCTGCTGGTGCAGCCGGGCCCAACGCTCGTGATGCTGGACTTCGGCCTCTGCCGCCAGTACGACGACACGTTCCGCCTGCGCTACGCGAAGATGACGAACGCGATGCTGCGCTGGGACCTGCCGGCGCTCGTCGAAGCCTACAAGGAGCTCGGCATCAAGGTGAAGAACCCGGACGACCCGGCGGTCTACATTGAGCTGGGCCGCGCCTTCATGGAGACGTCTCGCCCCGGCGAAGCCTACGCCGACCCGGACCTCGTCGCCGAATCCAACCAGCGCTTCGAGAAGGCCGTGCGCGCGAACCCGGTCACGGACATCCCGCGCGAACTGCTTCTGATCATGCGCGTGACGGGCCTCCTCAGCGGCCTCGGTAAGCACCTGGAGTCAAGCGTAGACGTGACGCAGACGCTACTGCCCTACACGGAGGCGGCGCTCGCCGAGGCAAAGTAGCGCGCTAACCAGCGCCGAGATGACAGAAGCCGAGTTCTGCATTCGTCATTGAAGTATTTTTCTGATCTTGTCAGCTTAGCAACCGCTAACCTACGATTTTGCGTGGGACAACAGGGGGCGGCCGCCCACGATTCCTTCCGCCCGCCTAATCCGGAGGTACTTCATGGTACAGACAGAAGCTGAAGCAGCGGCTGCGGCGACTGCGGCCGCACCGGCAGCCGCGGCGGTCACGTTTTCGATGGAGCTGAACGACGAGCAGCGCCAGATGCAAAAGTGGGTCCACGACTTCGCGAAGGACGTGATCCGGCCCGCCGCCCACGAGTGGGACGAGCGAGAGGAAACCCCGTGGCCAATCATCGAAGAGGCTGCGAAGGTTGGCATCTACTCCTGGGAGTTCGTGCAGAACTCGTTCGCCGACCCCACCGGCTTGATGATGCCTCTCGTCAACGAGGAGATCTTCTGGGGCGACGCCGGTATCGGCCTCTCGATCTTCGGCTCCAGCCTCGCGGTCGCGGGCCTCATCGCCAACGGCACGATGGAGCAGGTCGTCGAGTGGGTTCCGCAGTGCTTCGGAACCCCCGAGAAGATCCAGCTGGGAGCGTTCGGCGTCAGCGAGGCAGACGCCGGCTCCGACGTCAGTTCGCTGAAGTCGCGGGCAGTCTACAACGAGGCCAAGGACGAGTGGACGCTGAACGGCACGAAGTCGTGGATCACCAACGGCGGCATCGCCGACGTGCACGTCCTCGTCGTCTCAGTCGAGCCTGAACTGGGATCACGCGGCCACGCCGCGTTCGTGATCCCGCCGGGGACGAAGGGTATCAGCCAGGGACAGAAGTACCTGAAGCACGGCATCCGCGCCAGCCACACCGCCGAGGTCGTGCTGGACGACTGCACAGTACCGGGCAGCTGCCTGCTGGGCGGCAAGGAGAAGCTGGACGCCCGCATCGCCCGCGCCCGCGAGGGCAAAAGCTCGAAGTCGCAGGCGGCGATGGCCACGTTCGAAGCGACAAGGCCGGCCGTCGGCGCGCAGGCGGTGGGCGTGGCGCGCGCCGCGTACGAGTTCGCGCTCGATTACGCCAAAGAGCGTGTGCAGTTCGGGCGCGCGATCATCGAGAACCAGGCGATCGCCTTCAAGCTCGCCGACATGAAGACGTCCATCGACGCCTCCCGGCTGCTGGTCTGGCGCGCCGCCTGGATGGCTAAGACAGGCCAGCCGTTCGTCGCGGGCGAGGGCTCGATGTCGAAGCTGTTCGCCGGCGAGACCGCGGTCAGGGTCACCGACGAGGCGATTCAGATACTGGGCGGCATGGGCTACATCCGTGACAACCCCGTGGAGCGCTGGCACCGCGACGCCAAGATCTACACGATCTTCGAAGGCACGTCGGAGATCCAGCGCCTGGTGATCGCCCGCGCGATTTCCGGCATCCACATCAAGTAGTAATCACGCGGCCAGAAGGAGGCCCGAAGGGGCGCGGCGAAAGTCGTGCCCCTTCTCTTTGGCTGCTGCGAAGGGGAGTCGTCGGGCTAGCCTACGCCAGCCAGCGCGCGGCTTCTTTGGCGTGGTAGGTGAGGATGATGTCGGCACCGGCTCGCTTGATGCCCGTCAAGAGCTCGAGCGTGGCGCGCTCCTCCTCAAGGTAGCCGGCGGCGACCGCGGCCTTTACCATCGCGTACTCGCCGCTGACGTTATAGGCGGCCAGCGGCAGGTCGAAGCGCTCGCGGGCGCGGGCGATCAGGTCGAGGTTCGTCAGCGCCGGCTTCACCATCACGATGTCGGCACCCTCTTCGATATCCGACTCAATCTCGCGCATCGCCTCGCGGCTGTTCGCCGGGTCCATCTGGTAGCCCCGGCGGTCGCCGAACTGCGGCGCCGACTCCACAGCGACGCGGAACGGACCGTAGAAGGCGGATGCCTGCTTGGCAGCGTAGGACATGATCGGCGTCGACTCAAAGCCGGAACGGTCGAGCGCGGAACGGATGGCGGCGACCCGGCCATCCATCATGTCGGACGGAGCGACGAGGTCAGCCCCGGCCTCGACGTGCGAGACGGCGGTCTGCGCGAGAAGGTCGATCGTGCGGTCGTTGTCAACGCGGCCATCTTCGAGGACGATCCCGCAGTGGCCGTGCGACGTGTACTCACACATGCAAACGTCGGTGATCACGAGCAGTCCCGGCTGCGCAGCCTTGAGCGCGCGCACGGCCCGCTGGGCGATGCCGTCGGAGTCGTAGGCCTCGGAGCCGGCCTCGTCCTTGGCCGACGGTAGCCCGAAGATGATGACGCCGCCGATGCCGAGCGAAACGACCTCTTCGGCCTCGCGCACGGTCTCATCGATCGAGAGCTGGTACTGGCCGGGCATCGAGGCGATCTCCGTGCGCACGCCTTCGCCGTGTGTAACGAACAGCGGGTAGACGAAGCCCGCCGGCGACAACCGCGTCTCCCGCACGAGCGAGCGCATCGCCTCGCTGGAGCGCAGCCGCCGGAAGCGCCGGAACGTCTCGGTCGCGCGCGTGGTGGTCATAGCTTCGTGTCTGCCACTGCATTTTACCCTTAGGTCATATGCCTTTGCGCGATCTTCTCGAAAGCGAACCGATCCAAAAGGGGCAAATTGCGCCTCGAGACGTTGATCCCCCACTCGGGCTTGCTCTTGCGGCCACTGCCGTAATCGCGATCGCGTAGCAGGGCGTCAGGGTTTTTCCAGGCGGTGGAAGGGATTAGGAACAGCCGAGGCGGTTCGCCTTCAAAAAAAATGACGATAGCCGCAAGAACGTTCTTAGCAATTTCGAACTTGTCCTTGGAAAGAAATATATAGCTCAACTTCCTAGAAGATTTGACCTGAACATCGAAGTATTGCGCGGCATCTGTGCGGACAACCATGTCGATTCCTCTGTCATCCACCTCCGCGCCAAAGACAGAGAAGCCAAGCCGGGTGAATTCCATCTTTACCAGGTACTCGGCGTATCGACCGACCTGGAGCGGGTTGAGACGCTCCCAAGAATGATCCGGCACGGACTGACGGTGAGGGTCGCTCATGACCAGCGTTCTGAACCGTCAACCAACGCCTTAACGAGGCCTTCTACAGTGTACTCCGACGCCATTACGTCGACCGTGAGGCCGTTTTCGCGCGCCGTCTCGGCTGTGATCGGGCCGATGCAGGCGATCAGCGGGCGCGATTCGCCGCTGAGAACGGCCGCATCGGAGCCCAGGATGGCGAGCAGGTTACGCACGGTGGATGACGAGGTGAACGTCACGATGTCGATGCGCCCTTCGCGAAAGGCGGTGAGCACCTCGGGGTCGGGCTCGGACGGAACTGCGGCGCGATAGACAGCGATCTCGTCAACGGTCGCGCCCAGCGCCTCCAGGCCGGTGACGAGCTCGGTGCGAGCGGACTCGGCCCGCGGCAGGAGCACCGCGTCGCCCTCACTTACGTGTGTGCGCATCGCTTCGACGACGGCCTCGGCGACGTACTCGTCCGGGACGACGTCCGCGGTTATTCCGTGCGACCGCAGAGCGTCGGCAGTTGCGGGCCCGATCGCGAAGACGCGCGTGCCGCCGAAGGACCGAGCGTCGAGACCGCGCTCGGCGAGGTGCTCAAACGTCAGCTCTACGGCGTTGGCACTGGTGAACCCGCACCAGGCGTAGCCGCCGTCGCGCAGGCGATCGATGGCAGCGGACAGCGGCGAGGTGTCAGCGACCGGCTCGATCTCGATCGCCGGCAGCTCGACTGGAATCGCCCCCTGAGCAGCAAGGAGGCGCGCCAGCTTGCTCGCCTGCCGCCTCGTGCGCGTGATTAGAACGTGCTTGCCGAACAGCGGGCGGTCCTCGAACCAGGAAAGAGTCTCGCGGAGGCGCACGACCTCGCCGACTACGGTGATCGCCGGCGGCGTCAGGCCTGCTTCGGCGACGCGCTCGGCGATGTCGGCAAGCATGCCGGTGACGGTGCTCTGCTCGGGCGTCGTGCCCCAGCGGATGACGGCGACGGGCGTCGTCTCCGGACGGCCGTTAGCAACGAGGTTGGCGACGATGTCCGGCAGGTTCTTCACGCCCATCAGGAAAACAAGCGTGTCGGCGGCGGTGGCGAGATGCGGCCAGTCGATGGCGGACTCGAGCTTGCCGGGGTCCTCGTGACCGGTGATCACGGCGAAGCTGGCAGCGACGCCACGGTGTGTGACAGGGATTCCGGCGTAGGCCGGCACGGCAACGGCGGAGGTGACGCCGGGTACGACCTCAAACGGGATGCCGGCGGCGCGCAACGCCTCGGCCTCCTCGCCGCCGCGGCCGAAGACGAACGGATCGCCGCCCTTCAGCCGGACGACGCACCTACCTTCGAGCGCCTTGTCGACGAGCGTCTGATTGATGGCGTCCTGGTCGTGCGAGGCTCCGGTCGCGCCACTGACGTGGCCCGGGATCTTACCAACGTAAATCAGCTCGGCGCCCCCTCTCGCGTGGTCGAGGAGGCGATCGCTGATCAGACGGTCGTAGACGATCACGTCCGCCTCGCGGATGCGGTCGAGGCCGGCGACGGTGATCAGGCCGGGATCGCCCGGCCCGGCGCCGACGAGGTACACGACGCCCGTACTCACGCCGTCGCCTCCAGCAGCGCCTCGGCACCCTGTGCGATCAGGTACTCGGCGAGGCGGACGCCCAGCGCGTCGGCTTCGCCCGCCAGGCCCTTCATCTCACCGCGCAGAAGACGCCCCTGGCCGCCGACGAGGCCGCGCAGTCGAAGCGGCGCGCGCTCAGGCGACGGCCCGTAGCCGACGGTGGCGTAGGCGGCGATCGCGGCGTGGCAGCCACCGCCGAGGCGGCGCTCAAAGCCTCGCTCGGCCGTTACGGCAACGCGCGTCTCGCGGTCGTCCACAGCGCGCGCGAGATCGAGGGCCTCGCGGTCATCCGATCGCACTTGCACAACGAGCGCGGCCTGGCCGACGGCCGGCAGCATCTCTTCTGGCTCGAAGATCTGCGCGGCGCGCCCCAGCCAGCCGAGGCGCGCGAGGCCAGCCGCCGCGAGCACCACGGCGTCGTATTCGCCTTCCTCGGTCTTGCGGATTCGCGTGTCAACGTTGCCCCGGATGTCTCGCACTTCGATGTCGGCGCGAAGAGCCGTGAGCTGCGCGGCGCGGCGCGGGCTACCGGTGCCCACCGTGGCGCCGGACGGCAGCGCGGCGAGCGGCGAGCCGTCGCGCGAGATTAGGACGTCCCGCGGATCGGCGCGCGGGAGGACGGCGGCGATCGTCAAGCCATCAGTCTCAGCGCTGGGCAGGTCCTTGAGGCTGTGCACGGCGAGGTCGATCTCGCTGTCGAGCAGCGCGCGTTCGATCTCGATCACGAAGACGCCCCGGCCACCGATCTCGGCGAGCGACTGCTGAGAGCGGTCGCCAGACGTGGAGATCTTGCGGGTGTCAAACGCAGAGTCAGGGTGAGCAGCGGAAAGAGCTTCGAGCGCGATCTCTGTCTGACGGGTAGCGAGGCGGGAGCCGCGGGTGCCTATCGTGAAGGTGCGGGCGGACACAACTGAGGCCGCCTTCTAGTGGCCGCCCGCCGGGTTGCGCGGCCGCGAGCCCGAGGGGTGGACGTCGAAGAGGTCCTCCAGCGCTTCCATGTACAGCCCCTTGTCGGAGCCGTTCTTAAGGCGGGCGATCGGCCGGTCGAGCATCTTCTTGACGATCGCTGTAGTCATCGCCTCGATCCGCTCGCGGTCAGTGGCGTCGAGATCCATCTTGCCGAGCGTGCGCTTGATCTCGCGCTGGCGGATCGCCTCGGCGCGTTCCCGGAGCGCTGAGATCACAGGCACGACGTCGAGCGAACGCCACCACTCCTCGAAGGCGGCAACCTCCTCGCTGATGATCGCCTCGACGTTCTCCACCTCTGCGCGGCGGCCGCTCCGGCCCTCGTTCGTGACGGCCTCGATGTCGTCGATGTCGCAAAGGTGGACGCCGGAGATGTCACGGACGGACGGGTCGACGTCGCGTGGTACGGCGATGTCGATGAAGAGGAGGCTGCGGCCGGCGCGGCTCTCCATCACCGGCTTCACGTCGTCGGGCCCGATGACGAAGCCCTCAGCGCTCGTACCGCTGATCACGATGTCGGAGAGCACCAGAGCGTCGCGCAGATGATCGAAATCGACCGCCTCGGTCCCGGGGCCGAGCTGGTCGGCGAGGGCCGCGGCGCGTTCCTGCGTGCGGTTGGCGACGAGGATGTGCGACTGGGTCTGCTGCGCCAGAGCGCGGGCCGCTAGCTTGCCCATGCTGCCGGCGCTGATAACGAGGACAGTCTTGCCAGCTAGGTCGCCGAGGGACTTCTTGGCGAGCGACACGGCCGCCGAGCCAACAGAGACGGCGTGACGGCCAATGTTCGTCTCAGAGCGAGCCCGCTTGCCAGCGTGAATCGCAGAGTGGAATAGGTACGAGAGAGTGCCGTTCATGGTAGCAGCGTCCGTGGCGATGGACATCGTCTCGCGCACCTGGCCGAGTATCTGTGACTCGCCCAGCACCATCGAGTCGACTCCGCTGGCTACGCGCAAGAGGTGGTTCACGGCGGCGGCGTGCTGGAGCACGTAGAAGTGCTCGTCGCTCACAGCAGCCCTCTTCGCGTCGTTTAGCAAACGAATCAGATCGCCTCCCTCGCCTTCCGGCACCGTGGCGTAGAGCTCCGTGCGGTTGCAGGTCGAGAGTAGGGCCGCGCCACCCAGATCGGCGGCGAGTTGCGGAAGCAGATCGCGCAACTCGTCAGCCGTGAAGGCCAGCGTTTCGCGCTCCTCGATGGGCGAGGTAACGTGGTTCAGGCCGACGCAGGTGACCAGTAAGTTTTTGCTCATGACAGCTCAGGGACTCCCTGGCCCGACGGCGAGAAGAGGAGGTCCAGTAAGCGCGCCTTCGCCTCATCGCGCTTACCCTCGTGGATAAGCTTCTTGACGATGCCATCGAGCGCGGCGTTCCAGACGTCGAGGTTGTCGCGCTGGCAACGCGGGCAGCCCTCGACCTCAATCCCACGCGTGCGAGTCTCACTACGGACCTCGGCTGCCAGGTCGAGGAGCGCCGAGTCGTCGTCGCTCAGGAACGTCTCGAGGTCTTCGCGCACCTTGCGGGCCATCGCCGGGCTCTTGCCGGCGGTCGAGATGGCAAGCGTCAGGTCTCCCTTGCGGATGACGCCGGGCATGACGAAATCGCAGTTGGGTACGTCGTCGACCGCGTTGACCCAGATGTGGCGCTCGCGGCCCTCTGCCCAGACCTTCTCGTTCTCCGCACGGCTATCGGTAGCGACGAACACAAGCTCGTAACCCTCAATGTCGCCAGGCTCGTACTCACGCGCGATGTGCGTGAGCCGGCTGGCATCACGCAGCTCCGTCAGAGTCTCGTTCAGCTCCGGACTAACGACCGTGACCTTCGCAAAAGCGTCCAGCAGTCCGCTGATTTTCTGCTCGGCGATGGTGCCACCGCCGATAACGACGACTGGCTTATCGGCGATGTCCAGAAAGACAGGGTAGTAGCGCATTGATCAGGCGAGGCGGCCCTTGACGGCAGGCCCTGCCATCTCCGCTTCCTCGTAGGACTCGGCGATGGAGAGGAGGACCTGGTCGCCCAGATTCGTCAGCAACTCCCAGAGCTCGATCGCCTTGTCGCCCGTGAGGTCGCTCTTCTGCGCCTCTTCCATCGCTGTTTCGTCCAGCGTCTTGCGGAAGAAGGTGAACGCCTCGATGGCGTCGCGCAGGCTGAGACCGTCGCGTACGAGGAGCGCGCCGTACTCGTGGGCGATGCCACGCGCCTCGTCGATCAGGTGCGGACGGTTGGCGCCGCCGGAGAGGTACTCCGACACGAGCGTGACGAGGCGTCGGCCCAGCGGCCGCAGGTTCTCGCGCTCCTCTTCGCTAAGCTCGTCGTACCAGTGCGCCCCCCGGCCACTGCCCTGCTGCAGGCGGCGACGGATGCGCGTGAGCGCGATGTTGCCGATCGAGTCGTAGGGCTCACGGGAGGCGGGCACTTGCCCGGACATCAGGACACGAAGGTCTTCCTCGGAGAAGCGGCGGTGGCCACCGGGCGTGCGAAAAGAGCGCACATGTCCGGCGTCAGCCCAGCGGCGGAGCGTCGATTCGTTAACGCCAAGCAGCTTGCAGGCTTGACCGAGGGTTATCCAGCGTGGAGACACGGGTTCATTTTCGTCACGAAAACGAACATTCATGGGCGAACCTCACTAAATTTTACGAATCGATGGGGCGGGACGCTGTTCTGACCAAGATTTTAGACATCCTGCTGCGAGGTGTCAACGCAGGTTTGCACAGGTCGCCTACACCAACTTACGGCAATCGTGCGAAAAACGCATCTTACAGGCCGATTGCGTCTCGCCTGTGCTACGCTGACTCCACCTTGAGCAGGGATATTCCGGAGCCAGATCTGGACGGCTCGGCGCTCCGCATCGCCGTGATCGTGGCGCGCTTCAACGAGCACATTACATCACGCCTGCTGAAGGGCGCGCTGAAGGCGGCTGAGCGCTACGGAGTAAAAGAGCAAGCCGTCTACTGGGTGCCGGGCTCATTCGAGCTGCCTGTCGTCGCCCAAAAGCTCGCCAAATCGGGGCATTTCGACGCTGTCGTCTGCCTCGGCTGCGTCGTGCGCCATGAGACGGACCACCACCGCTACGTCGCCGGCGAGGCGGCGTCCGGGATCCAGCGGGCCTCTCTGGATACCGGCGTGCCATGCATATTCGGCGTGCTTACCTGCGACACGGACGAGCAGGCGCTCGAACGCTCCGGCGGCGAGCGGGGGAACAAGGGCGCGGACGCCATGCAGACAGCCGTCGAGACAGCGAACCTCTTGCGTTCGCTGTAGGACGCCTCCCCCACTACAATCGTCTCCGTGAGTGAATTAGCTGTCGAAGTGCGCGGCCTGCGCAAAGCCTACGGGCCCGTCGTGGCCGTGGCCGGGATCGATCTGTCGGTGCGGCATGGCGAGATCTTCGCGCTGATCGGCCCCAACGGCGCCGGCAAGACGACGACGCTCGAGATCCTCGAGGGGCACCGCCGCGCCGACGCCGGCCACGTCCGCGTGCTGGACGAGGACCCGGCGCGGAACGAGATCACCTTCAAGCAGCGCATCGGCATCGTCCTGCAGAGCACGAGCATCCAGCCGTACCTGACGGTGGAGGAGACGATCGAGCAGTTCCGCGGCTACTACCCGGCCCCGCGCCCGCTCGATGAGCTGATCGACATCGTCGGGCTGGCAGCGTCGCGCAAGAAGCTTGTGCGACGTCTCTCCGGCGGCCAGCAGCGACGGCTGGACGTGGCGATTGGCCTGGCCGGCGACCCTGAGTTGCTCTTCCTTGACGAACCCACGACCGGGTTCGACCCGGCCGCCCGGCGCAGCGCCTGGGAGATGATCCGCGGCCTGAAATCAGTGGGCAAGACCGTGCTCCTGACCACCCATTACATGGACGAGGCCCAGGCACTGGCCGACACGGTGTCGATCATCCGCAGGGGGCTGATCGTCGCCGAGGGAACACCAGACGAGCTGCGCGCCGGCCAGGCCGAGACGGTGATCTCGTTCCGCTTTGCCGGTTCGTCTGACGACCTGCCGCCGATGGCTGCCGCAGCCACGTTTGAGAACGGTCGCGCCGTGCTACTTACGACGGACCCAACAACCGCCCTGCACGAGCTGACCGGCTGGGCGAAGGCGCGAGGCGAGGCGCTCGAAGGCCTCAGCGTGACACCGGCGTCGCTCGAAGATGTGTATCTGGGGCTGACCGGAGACGAAGCGCAATGAGCGCCAGAATGGCCCTGCGCCAGGTGGGGTACGAAAACCGCTCCTTCTGGCGGAACCCGCCGGCGGCGTTCTTCACCTTCGCGATGCCGCTGCTATTTCTCGCCATCTTCAATCTCGTCTTCGGCAACGAGGAGTTCGATCTGCCGGAGGGTTCGGTCAACCTCTCGGTCTTCTACGTCCCCGCCATCGCCGCGCTATCGGTGATCACCGCCTCGTACTCGAACATCGCGATGAGCGTGACGATCGCCAGGGACCAGGGGCTGCTCAAGCGAAAGCGCGGCACGCCCCTGCCGCCGTGGGCGTTCCTCTTCGGCAAGATCGCGCACGCGACGCTCATCGCGCTCCTGCTCGTCGCGATTGTGACGACAGCAGGCGTCCTCTTCTTCGACGTCGACGTGCCGACCAACACGATGCCCGCCTTCATCGTCACGCTCGCAGTCGGGGCGGCCGCCTTCAGCAGCATGGGCCTAGCGGTTACCGTGCTGGTGAGCAACGCCCAG
>JADFTG010000236.1 GCA_022560365.1 Chloroflexota bacterium
GGCGCGGAGTATGGCAAGCGGGTCGAGATCGACGCCGGCGAGCTCGTGCCGTACGTGACCTGGGGCACGACGCCGGACCAGGTTGTGCCGGTGACGGAGAGCGTACCGGACCCGGCGTCGTTGGGAACGCGCTCGGACCAGGCGGCGGCCGAACGAGCGCTTGAGTACATGGGACTGGAGGCCGGGACGCCGATGCGGGAGATCAAGCTCGACCGCGTGTTCCTCGGCTCCTGTACGAACGCTCGCATCGAGGACTTGCGGGCCGCGGCAGCGGTCATCAAGGGGCGCAAGGTGGCGGACGGCGTCTACGCCATGGTCGTGCCGGGATCGATGCAAGTGAAGTTCCAGGCGGAGAAAGAGGGGTTGGACGCCGTGTTCACGGAGGCTGGCTTCGACTGGCGAGAGGCGGGTTGTTCGATGTGCCTGGGGATGAACCCGGACATCTTGCTGCCGGGCGAGCGCTGTGCCTCGACCTCTAACCGCAACTTTGAAGGCCGGCAGGGCAGGGGCGGCCGCACGCACCTGGTTTCGCCGCAGATGGCGGCGGCGGCGGCGATCGCCGGTCACTTCGTGGACATCCGGGACTGGGAGTGAGTTAGGGCCGATGGAGCCGATCGAGAAGGTCACGGGCGTGGCGATGCCGCTGGACCGGCAGAACGTGGACACGGACGCTATCGTGCCGGCGCGCTTCCTGCGCCGGATCGAGCGCACAGGCTGGGGCGAGGTGCTGTTCAACGACTGGCGGTACAAGGAAGACGGCGAGCCCGACCCCTCGTTCGTGCTTAACCAGCCGGGGTACGAGAAGGCCAAGGTGCTGATCGCCGGCCGTAACTTCGGCAGCGGGTCGTCGCGCGAGCACGCGGTCTGGGCGCTGCGCCAGTACGGGTTCCGGGCGATTATCGCGAGCAGCCTGGCGGATATCTTCCACAAGAACTGCTTCGAGAACGGCGTGGTGCCGGTGCTGATGCCGGAGGAGAAGGTGCAGGAGCTGATGCGCGCCGCCGGGGAAGGCCCTGCGCTGGAGCTGACGGTGGACCTGAAGGCGTGCGAGGTCTCGGACGGGCGCGGCTTCCGCGCGCCGTTTCTTGTGCACAGTGACCCGGAGACGCACGGGTTCCGGCGAGCGACGCTGATGGAGGGGCACGACGAGATATCGTTGACCGTGAAGCGGGTGGACGACATCGAGGCGTTCGAAAAGAACCGCCCGTCCTACCTGGACCCGGCCACCGCCTGATCCGGACGGGGCCTCCGTCGACCTCGCGGGTAGCGAATTAGCTTATACTGACCCTGGAGGTGAGGCTAATGGCTAAGCGCCGCCTTTCGTCGACGATCGAAGACTACCTGCAGAGCATCTACAGCCTGGAGACCGAAGGCGAGCGCGTCATCTCCGCCCGGCTGGCGCGCTGGATGCGCGTCTCGCCGCCGACCGCCTGGGCGACCGTTCAGCGCATGCAGCGCGACGGGCTGATCAACCTGGACGGGAAGAAGACTGTGCACCTGACGCCGAAAGGCCGCGAGCTGGCGGAGAGCGTCGCGCGCCGCCACCGGCTGAGCGAGCGCTTCCTGAGCGACATCCTGGGGCTGGGCTGGGCGGAGGCGCACGGGGAGGCGCACCACTTTGAGCACGGCATGACGGATGTAATCGAGGAGCGCATCATGAAGCTGCTGAACTATCCGAAGACCTGCCCACACGGAAGTCCGATCCCGGGCACGGGCGCGACGCTGGACCCGTCGTGGGCGCCGCTGGACACGTTCGCTGAAGCCGAACGGGGGACGATCCGCTTCATCTCGGAAGAGCTGGAGGAAGACCTGGAGCTGCTTCAATACCTCGAGAGCCACGCTCTGAAGCCGGGGCGCGAGGTGGAGATCCGCGAGAAGGTGCCCTCAGCGGGGCTGCTCATACTGCACAACGGCGAGGAGGAAGTGTCGCTGGGCCTGCAGGTGGCTTCGCGCATACGGGCGGAACGGAAGTAGGTGGAGACGGGGGACAGAGGACAGGAGACAGGAGACGGGGGACAGGAGACAAGTGACAAGAGATCGATGTCGCCGCGTTTCGGGTTTCAGGTTCGTCTTACCGTGATAGAGTTTTCGCGTAGGGATAAGTTCCCGGAATCACTCAGCCTAGCGGAGTTCGCCACGTGACGGTTACTCAAGACGGACGCGAGTCCGCGGCGGCATCAGCCTTCATCGAGGGGAACGCCGTCCCGGTCCTGAGCACGGCGATCGAGACGGCCAGCGCCGAGTTCGGAGCGAACGGCGGCATCATGCGTCAGCAGGTGGAGGCGCTGCAACGCGCGCTCGACCGCGTCCGTCAGGGCGGCGGCAAGGCGCTGGTGGACCGCCATCGTGAGCGCGGCAAGCTGACGGCGCGCGAGCGGATTGACGGCCTGCTCGACCCCGGGACGCCGTTCCTCGAGGTGGGCGCGCTGGCCGCCTGGGAGATGTACGGTGGCGACGCCCCTTCGGCCGGTATCGTGACCGGCGTGGGGCGCGTCACCGGCCATGAGGTGATGATCGTCGCCAACGACGCGACGGTGAAGGGCGGCACGTACTACCCGATGACCGTAAAGAAGCATCTGCGCGCCCAGGAGATCGCCGAGCAGAACCGGTTGCCGTGCATCTACCTCGTGGACTCGGGCGGGGCGTTTCTGCCACAGCAGGCGGACGTCTTCCCGGACAGGGAGCACTTTGGCCGCATCTTCTACAACCAGGCGCGGATGTCGGCGAAGGGCATCCCCCAGATCGCCGCCGTGATGGGCTCGTGCACGGCCGGCGGCGCCTACGTGCCGGCGATGAGCGACGAGACGGTGATCGTCGAAGGTACGGGGACGATCTTCCTCGGCGGGCCGCCGCTGGTGAAGGCGGCGACGGGCGAGGAGGTGAAGGCGGAGGAGCTGGGGGGCGCGGACGTACACACGGTGATCTCCGGCGTGGCCGGC
>JADFTG010000237.1 GCA_022560365.1 Chloroflexota bacterium
ACGACACCGATGCCGAGGGTGATCGCAAAGCCGCGCACGATGTCGGCGTTGAACTGCTCGCCGAACCAGATCAGGATTCCGCAGGTGATCAGCGTCGAAATGTTGCTGTCCCGGATCGACGACCAGGCGCGGTCGAATCCGCGCTCGATGGCGATGGAGAGGCTGCGGCCGCTGCGTAACTCCTCCTTAATCCGCTCGAACACAAGAATGTTGGCGTCCACCGCCATTCCCACCGATAAGACGATCCCGGCGATGCCGGACAGCGTGATCGTGACGGGCCCGATGATGGGCCCAAGCTTGAAGATCGTCATCAGAACGGCCAAGTACGTGAGGAGCGCTGCGGCCGCGAGCAGTCCCGGCAGCCGGTAGTAGATGAGCATGAACAGCATCACGGTCAAAATACCGATGATGCCCGCCTGCACGCCGCGCACCAGCGTCTTGTCGCCCAGCGTCGCGTCCACTTCCGTCGTCTGAATCGTGCGCAGCGGCACCGGGAGCGCACCGGAGTTGAGCTGGATCGCCAGGTTCTTGGCGTCGTCAAGCGTGCCGACGCCGGTGATGCTCGTCGTGCTTCCGGTGATCGGTCGCGTCACCGATGGCGAGCTGATCAGATCGTCGTCAAGGAAGATTCCCAGCGGCCGCGGCGGAGACGACAGGCGCGTCGTAATCTGCTCGAAGAGGAGAGCGCCGTCGCCGGTGAACTCGATCTCGACGCCGGGCCCTGAACCAGACGCCGTCTGGAAGAAGTCCGCCCGCGCGCTACCGGCCCGGACCTGGCGGCCCGTGAGCACCCTCACTTCGTCATTCCGAATGCCGGTCGCGGGCTTCCAGACGACTTCGCCGGTAAACTCCGGTGTTATGCACACCCCGCTGGTCACCTGTGAGGTGTCCAACCGCGTGGTGTATTCAGCGGAGAAACGCTCACCCTCTTCGGTCCGGCAGATTAGGAGCCCTTCCTCATCCTCCTCGGCCTCCATGAACCGCAGCAACGCCGTGCGCCCGATCAGCTCTTCCGCCTCCTCGGGCGAGACACCGGGCAGCTGGATCGCGAGCCGGTTCTTGCCCTCGCGCGTTACTTCCGTCTCAGAAACACCGAACCGGTTGATCCTGTCCTCGATCACGCTCTTGGCGGCGTCCATCGCTTCATCCACGTCCGTCCCCACTGGCAGCGCCGAGACGTCCGCCTCGGTCAGGACGTAGGTGCCACCCTCCAGGTCGAGGCCCAGGCGCATCGCCTCGCGGTCGGACTTGACGATCCAGCCGAGGAAGCTATCGAAGGGTTCGGCCTCTGTCAGAGGGCCTTCGGGATAGTCGATCCAGTCCGGCAGGTACTTCTGGGGGTAGCCCGGCCAGACGACCATTATCGACACGACGGTGAGGACAGTGATCGCGAACAGGAGTGGCAGGGTTGTGCGATGGCGCATACTTATCCTCTAGCTTCCAGTGTTTGCTTGTTCTTGGCGGCTTCGTCCTCCGGCGTCTCGGCCGGGTTCAGCCGCTCAACGATGGCCGAGGCCACCGCGCGCACCTCGATGCCGCCAAGGTCCAGGATGACCTCGGTAAGCCCCGGCTCTTCCGGAATGCGCACATCCTTTACAACAGCGATGAAGCCCGACTGTGTCAGCACCTCATCGCCGACGCGCAGGCTCTGGAGCTGCTGCCTCTGCTTCTTCCGTTCCTGCTGCACTGGCCGCAGGAACGCAAAGTAGAAGAGCAAGGCGATCACGACCGGATATGCGAGCGCGATCACCCATAGTGATTCCATAGCTAAATAGCCTAGCGGATTCGCCGGTTAGGCGCAGCGACCGCTCATTCAACTACCCCGGGCGGGAGCTGTCCCGAGGCGCTCACCACCTCCGAGGCTCCTGCTCGGACGAAGGACACAACGGTGTAGCGTCCAAACTCTCCACTGCACGGCTCGTAACCGGAGCCGATGCCAGAGAAGTCCTCGCACCGCCACTCCTGCACTTCGGTCACGCGGAGTCCGGCGCCTTCGGCCACGCTCTCAGACGCACATCGACCTTCCACAGAGAACCCGGGCGCCGGTCCGCCGCCTTGCAGTACGCAATCTCGCCAGTCGCTCTCCTGTGGAAAATCGCCTGCTGCCGCAGAAGCAGTCTGCGTGGGAGTGGCGGAGCGATCGTCTGCACCGCCGCCACCGCAGGCTGCCGCGAGGACGGCAAGCACCGTCACGAAGGCCAGTAGCGAAAGAGACCAAGTCATCACTCGATGAACGGGCGACGGCGGCTGTTGGTTCCATCCAGCGGTCATCGTGTTCGCTCCGCCAGACGCTGGCGCGCCAGCGCCAGCGCTTCTTCCTGCGTGCTGACCTCGCCCGCGGCCTGTGCTTCCCGTACCGCCTCAAGCAGCTCGCCCAGCAGCGCGCCCGGCGCCAGACCCAGCTCGCGCATCAGATCGTCTCCGCTCACGAGCTTCGGCGGCGAGGTCACGCGTTCATCCGCGAAGCGCAAGTCCAGGATGTGGCTGACCACGGCCACATGCGCCCGGAAGCCTTCCCAGCTGACGTTCGGCCCCACAGTAGCCAGGTGGTCCGCGAGCGAGAGGAACAGCGTATCGACGCCGGCCTCGCCGGTAGCGCGGAAGTAGCGGTAGACAGCGCGTTTCGTCGGCGCGCGGTCCTGCGCCATCTGCACCGGCCGCAGGTGCGCTTCGATCATCCGCACGACGATCTCCCGCTCGCGGCCGGAGAAGCGCAGTCTGCGCATCAGCCGGCCCGCGATCTCAGCGCCGGTATCGCTGTGACCGAAGAAGCGCATCCGGCCGGACTCCTCGAACGTCTTCGTCGCCGGCTTACCGATATCGTGCAGGAGACCACAGAGCTTGACCAGCGCCCGGCGAGGCGTTCCGGCAGCCACCGGTTCGCGGAAGTACTCGCGACCGCCGTCCCACCATTCGAGCGCACTCCACAGCTCCCGCC
>JADFTG010000238.1 GCA_022560365.1 Chloroflexota bacterium
TGAGCGCGTCCTCGCCCAGGGCGATGACGTCTCCTGCCTCGGTCAGCGTCGCGAGTGCCGCCCGCGTTTCGTCGTCGCTGGCGACGGTACCCGCTGTCGCCGCCTCGGCGAGGGCGATCGCGGCGAGCAGCAGCTCTTCAGGTGAGCCGCGAGCCAGCGTTTCGAGGCGAGCGATGGCCTCGGTGTCGAAGCGGCGGTGCCGCGGCGCGTCCGTGTCGACGATGAGGCCGCCGCCCAGAGTGTCGTTCGGGTCGCGGATGACGAAGTGGTCGCCCCTGAGTGTGCAGACGGGCGCGGCGAGCCGGACCTGCGCCCAGGCCTCGCCGCCGGGCGGGACTTCGGGGGCGTCGAGGAGCAGGAGGCGGCCTTCGACTTCGGCGGCGCCGGTGTGGAAGGTGACGGTCAGGTTGTGCCGCACGGGCCGCGTAAGATACGGGACGGCGCGCAGGCGGACGTCGACCGATTTGGTCGTCTGGAGCGCGCCCGGATGCGCCAGGACCATGCCGCGGTGCAGGTCGGCCGGGGCGACACCGGCGAGATTGACGGCGGTGCGTCGTCCGGGCGGCGCGACTTCTACCCGCTGGCCGTGCGTCTGCAGGCCGCGGATTCGGGCGCGAACGCCCGCGGGCAGCGCCTCGACCTCATCGCCGACGCGCAGCGAGCCGTCCACGAGCGTACCGGTGACGACGGTGCCGAAGCCGGTCATCGTAAACGCGCGGTCGATCGGCAGGCGCGGCCGGCCCACGTCGCGCTTGCGTTCCGTCTTCGCCAGCTCCGCCTCGACTGCGGCGAGCAGGTCGTCGAGGCCGGCTCGTGTGACGGCGGAGCAGGCGACCATCGGAGCGCCCTCCAGCGTGGTGCCCCGCAGAGCGTCCGTCGCGTCGGAGACGGCGAGGTCGAGCCCCTCCTTCTCGACGAGGTCGCACTTGGTAAGCGCGACGACGCCGTGGGCGATGCCGAGCAGGTCGATGATCGCTAGATGCTCGCGCGTCTGCGGCATCACGCCTTCGTCGGCGGCGATGACCAGGAGCGCGAGGTCGATGCCGCCGACACCGGCGAGCATGTTCTTGATGAAGCGCTCGTGGCCGGGCACGTCGACGATGCTGACCTCGTTGCCACCGGGCAACCGCAGCCAGGCGAATCCGAGGTCGATCGTCAGGCCGCGCTCTTTCTCCTCCTCCCAGCGGTCGGGGTCGATGCCGGTGAGGGCCTGGACGAGCGCGGACTTGCCGTGGTCGACGTGTCCCGCGGTGCCGATGACGTACATAGCTGTTCGATTCTATACCGGCGATTTCTGCTCTGATAACATCGCGCCGTGCGCCCCGTAGGATACGTCTACGATCCGATCTACCTGGAGCACGACGTGGCAGGCCACCCGGAATCGGCCGGGCGGCTGCAGGCGATCGTGTCGCACCTGGAGTCGTCCGGCGTGCTCGGCCGCCTCGAGGAGCTGCCGGCTCGTGACGCGACAGAGGACGATCTTGCGCTGGTCCACAGCCCGGCACTCGTCGCGCAGGTGAAAGCAGCGTCGGGCGGCGGCGGCCGCTGGCTGGACCCGGACACTTACGTTGTGCCGCGCTCGTTCGCCGCCGCTCTTCGCTCCGCGGGCGGCGTCCTCGCCGCGGCGGATGCCGTCCTCGACGGTGACCTCAGCCGGGCGTTCAGCCTTGTCCGGCCGCCCGGGCACCACGCGACGCCGGACCGGGCGATGGGCTTCTGCCTCTTCAACAACGTGGCAGTCGCCGCCGCTCACCTGCTTGAGCGCCGCGGACTAGAGCGCGTTGCGATCATCGACTTCGACGTGCATCACGGCAACGGCACGCAGGACGCCTTCTACACGGACGGCCGCGTCCTCTACTTCTCCACTCATCAGCACCCGTTCTACCCCGGCACGGGCGACTGGCCAGAGGTCGGCGAAGGGCCGGGCCGCGGCGCGATCATCAACGTGCCGTACCCGGCCGGCTGCGGCGACGAGGCGCTGATGGCGGCTTACCGGGACGTCTGCGCCCCGGCTGTGAGGCGCTTTCACCCGCAGTTCATCCTCGCCTCGGCGGGCTTCGACGCGCATTTCGCCGACCCGCTGGCGCAGCTGCGCGTCAGCACGGCGGGCTACTATGAGATCGCGACGCTGCTGCGCGAGCTGGCGGACGAGCTCTGCGAGGGCCGGATCGTCTTCGCACTTGAGGGCGGTTACGACCACACAGCGCTGGGTTGGTCGGTGCAGGCGTGCTTCGACGCGCTGACGGGAAACGACTTCGCACCGGACCCGCTCGGTCGCGGGCCGCCCACCCGTACCCCTGATGTGAGCGCGCTACTAGCGCGGATCCGAGAACTGCACGGCCTGGACTAGCGTCTACGATCGAACTGACGTAGCCGTGACGCCTTTCCGGACGGACCGTTGGGCAGGCCTGCCTGGATTGGCGAGTGGACGGAGTGAAGTCGTGGCGCATCGGACGCTGATTGGAGGCAGAGCTGGAAGCTCTGCGGCTACGGTAGTCGCCGGCGCCGATCTAGTCGGGGAGGAGGCGGACGAAGACTTCGTTTGCCAGGTAGCGGCCCCGATCCGTGAGGCGCAGCCGCCCGTTTTCGCGCTCGAGGAGGCCCATCTCCAGCGTCTCCGCAAGGGCCTCTGCGTAGACGTCCTCGAAACGGCGGCCGAAGCGCTGTTCGAACGCGCCGAGGTCGAGGCCGGCGTTCAGGCGCAGGGCGAGGATCGCCGTGTCGGCCATCTGCAGCGCGGCCGGCTGCGGGTCGACGAACGTCACCTCGATGCCCAGATCCGCGAATGAGTCGCCGAGCAGGTCGGAGGTTCCTCCGTAGAGCTTGTTCGAGGCCACGATGTGGTGGGCGCCCGGGCCCGCGGCGGCGATGAGGGTGAGCAGAGCGATCGCCACCGCGGCCTGGCCTGAGCCCACCGCGACGGCTCCTGCGCCTCCC
>JADFTG010000239.1 GCA_022560365.1 Chloroflexota bacterium
GCCAGGTGGGCGATGTCGCGTTCGCTTCGCCGCACCCCTGGGGCGACGTGGACTGCGGAGGCGAAGTCACCCCTGTGGACTCGCTCAAGCTTCTGCGCTACGACGCGGGGCTTGGCGTAACACAGGAGGCGGACTGCCCCGGAATGGGAACGAGCGTCACGATCGTCGAAGGCTGATCTCAGGCCACGCTCTATTCCCTCCTACCGCCAGGAGGGCAAGCCCCGTAAGCGTTCAGTCGATCTGTCATCGGATGGAGAACAGATAAACGGATGCGCAACCGCGGATGTCCTATCCGTTTATCCGGTCATTATCCGTTGACAGCTACACAGGCGTAGCCACTTGGCTTCACGTCAAGCCGAACGATCCGTGGCAGCGAGCGTCCGTTACCCGCGGCGCGCCGCGCGGCCCGGCAGCGTCTCCGACGCCTCTACCGGCGTCAGCGCGATCAGCGGGTCGTCGTTCGCGGGGGCGCCCTCGCCGCCTTCGAACGCTGAGATGTCGATCGTCTCGCCGTAGCGCTCCTTGATCACCTTCGCGCCTTCTTGCAGCAGCGCGCTCATGAACTCGGACTCGGAGACCGTGCGCACTACCTCGCCTTTGCGGAAGATGGCGCCCCGGCCCTTACCGGCGGCGAGGCCGATGTCGGCGTCTCGGGACTCGCCCGGGCCGTTGACCACGCAACCCATCACCGCCACCGTGATCGGCTTGCCGATCGCCTTGAACGTCTCCTCGATCTTCTTCGCCAGCGGGATCAGATCGACCTCGATGCGGCCGCAGGTCGGGCAGGCGACGATCGTCGGCCCCCGCATGCGGATGTTCAGCGACTTCAGGATGTCCCAGCAGACAGGCAGCTCTTCTTCCGGATCGGCTGCCAGCGACACGCGGATCGTGTCGCCGATGCCCTCGGCCAGCAGCAGGCCGATCCCCACCGCCGAGCGCACGGTGCCGGCGCCGGGCGTCCCTGCCTCCGTCACGCCCAGGTGAAGCGGATACGCCACGCGCTTCGCCATCTCGCGGTAAGCGGCGACCATCGTCGGCACGTCGAACGCCTTGAGCGAGATCTTGATGTCCTCGAAACCCATCTCCTCCAGGACGCCAATCTCCCAGAGGCCGGCGTCCACCATTCGGCTCTGCTTGGACGGCGGCAGCTCGCCGTCGGCCAGGGCCCGGATCGGCGGCAGCGAGCCCTCGTTCACACCGATGCGGATCGAGATGCCTCGCTCCTTCGCCGCTTTGACGACTTCACGCACCTTGTCCACGTCACGGATGTTGCCCGGGTTCAGGCGCAGGCCGTGGATGCCGCCTGCGATCGCGGTCAGCGCCAACCGGTGGTCGAAGTGGATGTCGGCGATCAGCGGCACCGGCGTCTTCGCCACGATCTCCGGCACGGCGGCCGCGGCGCGCTTGTCGGGGACGGCGATGCGCACGATCTCGGCGCCCGCGTCGGCGAGGCGGGCGATCTGATCGATCGTCGCCCCGGCGTCGGCGGTGTCCGTGTTCGTCATCGTCTGCACGACGACGGGAGCGTCGCCGCCGACCTGCACGTCGCCGACGTGCACGGGCCGCGACTTGCGGCGTTCGTTGAGGGGCGTTGGTTCGTCTGTCATGAGAGGTGGTGCACGGACGCTACTCGAAGAGGCTTCCGCCGCTGATGATCCTGGCGACGTCGAAGTAGGTGACTACGACGGCGAAGGTAATGATAAGCGCCAGCCCAACGAGATGCACGATCGCTTCCTTCTCCGGCGCGATCCGTTTGCCCCGCCGCGCCACCTCGAGCAGCACGAAGGCGATGCGCCCACCGTCCAGCATCGGCAGCGGCAGCAGGTTGATGATTCCGAGGTTGATCGAGAGCAGCGCAGCCAGTTCCAGCAACGTCTCCCAGCCCGACTCATCCACCACCTCGCCTGTTACCTGCGCAATGCCGACCGGGCCGGCGAGATCCGGGCCGCCGCCGCCTTTGAATATCATGATCACCTGGTTGCGGGCCAGCGTGAGCGTCTCCCAGGTCGCAGTCCAGCCCTTGGGGATCGCTTCGAAGAAGCCGGACTTCTCTGTCGTGTAGCACTGGTCGGGGCGCCCCTCGCCCTGGCAGACGGCCGACGCCGCCACCAGGTTGTAGATACGGATGCCCGTCGGGCCCTGCTCGTCTGGCGGCGACCAGCGTGCCTTCACCGGCACTTCCACGATGCCACTTCCGCCGCCGAAGAAATCGCGCTGCACTTCGAAGTCCAGCGTGGCCCCCAGGTTGAGCCGGATCATGCGGCTGGCGTCGATCGTGTTCTTGATCTCCTTGCCGTCGATCGTGATGATCTCGTCGCCGGCGAGCAGCCCGGCCGCTTCCGCCGGCGAGTTCTGCTCTACGACGTCGATCACCACGGGTCCGACCGGCATCTCCCGCGGCAACATGAAGACGATGGCGAAAAGCAAGATGGGCAGCGCCAGGTTCAGCACGCCGCCCGAAGCGAGGATGATGAGGCGCTTCCACCTCGCCTGTCTGGCCAGGCTTTCGGGGTCCTCCGGGTCTTCTTCGCCCAGCAGCCGCACGAAGCCGCCGAGGGGCAGCCAGTTGAGCGAGTAGATCGTGCCGCGCCACGTGAAGCCCCAGGCGCGCGGCGGGAAGCCGATGCCCGCCTCGAGGACCTTGACGCCGAACATCTTGGCCGTGACGTAGTGGCCAAACTCGTGGATGACGATCAGCGCCATCAGCATCCCGACGAACGGCAGGATGTAGGTTAGCAGGATGTCCATATATCTACTTTAGTACGCTTTTCACAAGGAACAACGTCGCCTCACTTGATACGATCTTGCTCTGGCCCCGGTCTTACGCCTTCGCCCTCACCCAGTCCTCGGCGAAGGCGCGTGCTCGCCGGTCCGCCTCCAGCACTTCCTCGAGCGACGGGTTGGCGACGTGGCGGTCGGCCGAGGCCG
>JADFTG010000240.1 GCA_022560365.1 Chloroflexota bacterium
GGCAGGATTCGCCTCTCTTGGCCCGAGGGGGTGAGTCCACAGCGCCTTTGACGGCCTGCCCGCAGAAAGCCATGATGCCTAATGCTTCACTCTCCGTCAACAGGTCTACACGGGATAATCACACTTTCATGGCGCGAATTTTCCGGCGTTAACCGGATCTCCGCCACTGGGCCTTGCCCAGGGAGAGCGCGTCACCACCGTGGATGTCGTTGCAGACGACCACCGGAAAGCTGTCGAACTGCATCCGCCGCATCGCCTCGGTGCCCAGGTCCTCGTACGCTACAACATCCACAGCTTTGATGTGCCGTGAAAGAAGCGCACCGGCGCCGCCGACCGCGAGAAAGTACACCGCCCGGTGCTCCTGTAGCGCCTTCGCCACCTCTGGGCCGCGGCCGCCCTTGCCGATCGTGCCCTTCAGTCCCGCTTCCAGCAGCGGGACCGTGAACGGGTCCATGCGCATGGCGGTCGTCGGCCCGGCCGAGCCGACGACCTGGCCCGGCTTCGGCGGCGTTGGCCCGACGTAGTAGATCAGCTCGCCGCGGATGTCGATCGGCAGCGCGTCGCCTTTCGCGAGCGTCTCCACCATGCGCTTGTGCGCCACGTCGCGGGCTGTGAGCACCGATCCCGTCAGGAAGGCGTAGTCGCCGGCGTGCAGGCTCTCGATGACCTCGTCGCTGAGCGGGAGCGTGATCTGGTGCTCGGCCATGCGTCGGCTGCTAGAGAATCGCTTCTTTGAGCCGGGCCGAGTGGCATTGTAGGTTCACGGCTACCGGCAACGAAGCGATGTGCGTCGGGTGTGTCATCACGTGTACGGCCAGCGCCGTCTGCGTGCCGCCGACTGCCTGGGGGCCGACGCCGAGCCTGTTCACGGCTGCGAGCAGTTCGGCTTCGAACGTGGCCTCCTCGGCGTCCGGGTTCACGTCGCCGACTTTACGCGTGAGCGCCCTCTTTGCCATGTACATGGCGTGCTCGGCGCTGCCGCCGACGCCGACACCGGCGATGATCGGTGGGCACGGGTTGCCGCCCGATTCGTCGACCGTTTGCAGCAGGAAGTCGCGGATCCCCTGCTTGCCAGCCGAGGGCAGCATGATCGTGAAGCGGCTCATGTTCTCACAGCCGCCGCCCTTCGGCATCACCTGGATGCGGACGCCGTCGCCGGGGACGATCTCTGTGTGGACGATCGGCGGCGTGTTGTCCTTCGTGTTGGTGCGAGCCGAGAACGGCCTGTCGACGATGGAGGCGCGCAGGTAGCCCTTCGTGTAGCCTGCGCCGACGCCCTCGACGAGCGCCTGGCGCAGGTCGCCGCCGGTGATGTGCACGTCCTGACCGATGTCCAGGAAGAGGATCGTCGTGCCGGTGTCTTGGCAGAGCGGAAGCATCTCCTCACGCGCCAGTTCGGCGTTGTCGAGGATCTGGTCCAGCACCTTGACCGCGACAGGCGATTGCTCGCGCTCGCGCGCCGTTTCGAGCGCCCCGACGACGTCCTCCGGCAGCAGGCAGGCGGCCTCCTGGCAGAGGCGGCTCACGGTATCGCGGATCTGGTCGACGTGTACCTCGCGCATCACCTAAATGATACCGCAGTTGACTCCGATCCCATGTGGCGACTAAGATGCTTCGCGGTACCCCACTTACGTTGCGTAAGCACCTCCCTGGTTATTCCCGGAAGGAGATCAGATGAAGCTCGGAATCAACCTCCCACAGATGGGGCCGGCGGCCAGCGGTGCGAACATGGTCGCCGTTGCCCAGAAGGCCGAGGAAGTAGGGTTTGGGTCCGTCTGGGTAACGGAGCGCCTGCTCTTCCCCACTAACCCGCGCACGCCCTATATGGTCACGCCTGACGGCTCACTTCCCGACGTTTACCGCATCGTCTACGATCCGCTTGAAGCGTTGACCTGGGTCGCTGCACACACGAAAACGATCAGGCTTGGTACCAGCGTTCTCGACATCCCGTTCTACAACCCCGTGATGTTCGCCCGGCGCGTGAGTTCGATCGATCAGCTTTCCGGTGGGCGCCTGACGCTTGGACTGGGACTCGGCTGGTCGGAGGACGAGATGGAGGCGTCGGGCGCGAACATGAAGGTGCGCGGCCAGCGCGCAGACGAGTTCCTGGAGGTTCTGCACGCGATCTGGAAGGATGATCCGGCCGAGTACAGCGGCAAGCACTTCAAGCTCGCCAGCTCGACAATCCTCCCGAAGCCCGCGCAGAAGCCGCACCCGCCCATTTACCTCGCCGCGTATGCGCCTGCTGCGATGAGTCGCGTTGCGCGACTCGCTGACGGCTGGATACCGGCTGGCGTGCCGGTGGATGGCATGGGTCAGATGTTCAGCGGCATTCAGAACATGGCCAAGGAGGCCGGCCGCGATCCGAGCGATCTGAAGATGATCGTGCGCGCCAACCTCGAAGTACGGTCGGAGTCGCGCGGCGACCAGGGCTTTGTCTTCAGCGGCACGCGAGACGAGATCAAGGCCGACATAGCCGCCGTTCGCGAACTCGGCGCGGAAGAGTTGCACTTCGACCCGAGCTTCGACGCGTTGGGTGGCTCAGTTCAGGGTTTCCTGGACACGATCGAGCTCGTGCGGGAACTGGCCGGCTAGGCCGATAGGAGCCACCGAAGGTCAGGCTTGAGCCTGACTTTTCGACGAGCGGCGGGCGCGCGCGTCAGGCTGAAGCCTGACCTTCGTGGTTGTTGCTACTTCGGCTCGATGAGGCCGATCAGCTCTTTCGTGGCGTCCGCGGCGGCGCGGATCGCCTCGACCTCGTCGTCGGCCAGCGGTGGCTCGTAGACTTGCTCGATGCCGATGGCACGGCGGAACAGACGGCTAGATCTTCGATGCCGCAATAATCAGGCCTACGCTACCTGCTAGGAAAAGAAATACCGTCGCCACTGCCTTATAGGGCTCTGCTTCTGGCACAGAGCGGCTCCG
>JADFTG010000241.1 GCA_022560365.1 Chloroflexota bacterium
TTGATGCCGGTGGTGAGCGAGCCCTCCATGCCCAAAATGCCGTTATCGATGATGATGTAGCCCTGGTGGCTGCGGATCGAGCGCGGCCGCGACGACAGTGCCATGACCTTGAAGCCGGACGCGAAGCGGATGCGGAACGCCTGGACGTCGCGCTCACCCTCGCGCGCCCCCTTCTCGAACACGAACTCCTCTATCTCGGGCACGTCGCCGGCGAACTCCGCCAGGTGCCGGGCCCAAAACGCGCTATCGTCGATGAACTCGCGCGCCATCTCCAAATTGTAGCCGATGTAGAGGGTGTCCATGCCACCCTCGCTCTTTGCAAGGGCGGAGTTTTCGACTGCATCGTCGGCCAGCGCCCAGCTCGCGCCGATCAACTACGCCTATGTCGACGGCCGCTTCCTCATCTCGACGACGAAAGACCGCGCCCGTTACCACAACATCCGCCGCAACCCCAGCGTCACGCTCTGCATCGTCCAGGCGGCCGGCCGGCCGTACGTCACCGCCATCGCCACGCCGTTCGCGGACTCGTCGCGGATCAGTTCGAGCACCGTCTCAGCGATCGTCCGTGGCTCCAGCAGCGGCATGCTGGCGAGCAGCGCCTCCGCCTGCGCCCGCGCCTTCGGATCGGCGTTGTCACGCACCCGGTGAACCATCGGCGTATCGACAACGCCGGGACAGACGCAATTCACGCGGATGTTCGCTTCGGCCTGGAGGAACTCCATCGAACGGGTAAGTCCGACGACGCCGTGCTTGGCAGCCGCGTAGATCGGATCCGGCATGTAGCCCATAAGGCCAGCGATGGAGGCGGTGCTGATGATAACGCCGCCGCCCCTTTCCTTCATCGCCGGTACCTGCGCCTGGATGCAGGCGGCGACGGCCAGAAGGTCGATCAGGAACGTGCGCTCCCAGTCCTCGGGTGCCGCATCCGGAAATCTAGGACCGGGCGTTCCGACGCCGGCGTTGTTGTAAGCGATGTCGAGGCCGCCGTACGTCTTCGTCGTGAAAGCGACCATCGCCTCCACGTCCTCGCGGCTCGTCACGTCCGCGCGCACGAACGCCGCCTCGCCGCCGGCGGCCTTTACCTTCTCGACGGTTTCGTTGCCGCCGCTCTCGTCCACGTCGGCGACGACGACCGAAGCGTCCTTCTCCGCCAGCAACAGCGCCGTCGCCCGGCCGATGCCGGAACCCGCGCCCGTGATCAATGCTACTTTTCCGTTCGGGTCCATCGTTCGCTCCTTCCTGCGCTCGGTAGTCTGTGACAATTGAGGGCATCCTGCAACCCACAGATGAGCCAGCCGTAATAGAATAGCGGCACCTTCGTTAGCCGAACAGGAGCCAGCGTCGGCGATCGCAACGCCGGAAAGGGGGGCACTTTGAGCATCCGCGTGGGCATCATCGGGTCGCGCTTTGTCGCGTCGGCGCACGCTGAAGCCCTGCGCCAGACGCCGGGCGTCGAGCTGACAGCCGTCGCCTCTCCAAACGCCGAGCACGCCTGGGAGTTCCACAGGCGCTTCGACGTTGAGCACACCTTCACTGACTACAAGGACCTGCTGTCCAGCGGCTTCGTCGATGCGATCACGATCGCCTGCCCGAACGACCTGCATGCGCAGGTGACGATCGACGCCGCGGCGGCCGGAAAGCACGTCCTCGTAGACAAGCCGATGGCGATGAGCCTCGCCGAGTGCGACCGCATGATCGAGGCCTGTAAGAAGGCGGGCGTGATCCTGATGTACGGAGAGAACCTCTGCTTCGCACCCAAGTACGTGCGCGCCAAGCAGCTGGCCGACCAGGGCGCGCTAGGCGACGTCTACTACGTGCGGCAGCTGGAGTGCCACTTCGGCCCGCACTCGGACTGGTTCTGGGACATCAACCGCTCCGGCGGCGGCGTGCTGATGGACATGGGATGCCACTCGATCGCCTACTGCCGCTGGGTCTTCGGCAACACGCCGATCGAGTCTGTCTACGCGGAGGCGGGCAACTTCGTGCATGGGCGCCGCACGCAGGGCGACGACCACACCGTGGTCATGCTCCGGTTCGCCAGGTCGAAGAAGCACCCACGAGGTGGCCTGGGCGTAGCGGAGAACTCCTGGGCGCGCGCCGGCGGCCTCGACGACCGGGCGGAGATCTACGGCTCGAAGGGGCTGACCGTCGCTGACATCGCCCGTGGCGGCGCGCTGCACACTTACAGCGCCACCGGCTACGAATACGCGGGGGAGAAGACAGAGCGGACGCGCGGCTGGACATGGACGAGCTTCGACGAAGTCTGGAACTATGGCTTCCCGCAGGAGATGGCGCACTTCGCCGACTGCATCGAGAACGAGAAGCGGCCGATGCTGACCGGCGAAGACGGCCGCGCCGTACTCGAGATCATCTGCGCCGCGTACCAATCGGCACGCACCGGAGCGCGCGTGTCCCTGCCACTGGAGGCGGACTCGCGCAAGCCCGTCGACTACTGGCTGAAGGGCGACCCACAGACGAGGGCTCGTGCGGAAGTACCGCTGTCGATGCCGGCCGCCCTGCCAGAAAACGCGGAAGCAGAGACCAAGCCATCAGCCGCTCCGGTATCGGAGTCAGATGCGGGGCAAGCCGCGCCGCCGCCAGAACCCGCCGAACCCGCCAAAGAGGCGAGCGACGAGCCACCCGAAGCGTCAGCGATCGCCCAACCAGCGACGGCTGCGGACGCAGGGCCCAACGCAACATCAGACGACACCGAACCGCCGAAAGCGGACGAGCAGCCGGACGCGACGACGGATGCCGCTGAACCAGCCAAGAAGCCACTAGAGGAGGCGGCCGAGGACGCGGCGACCTAGCGCCTAGGCCTTGGCGAGCGCGCGCCCCATCTCCCATTCGTCGAAGGCGCGGAGCGTGGTGCTGTGGACGTTACCCGTCTCGGCGATGTTGCACCGGCCAGCCAGCATCGGTTC
>JADFTG010000242.1 GCA_022560365.1 Chloroflexota bacterium
AAAGGAGACCGCCGTCAGCCCCGGCGCCCGCGTGCCCGAAGGCGACACGCTCCTCGTCATCGAACCCGCCGGCGAATAGGAGCGCCGCCATGCCCGACTACCGCGACATCCTCTACGAGAAGCACCACCGCGTCCGCGGCGCGGCCTGGCTCACGATCAACCGGCCCGACGCGATGAACTCGTTCACCGGCGAAACGCTGGACGAGATGCGCGACGCGATGGACGACGCCAACGCCGACCCGGAGGTGGGCGTCGTCGTAATCACCGGCGCCGGCGACAAGGCGTTCTGCGCCGGCGGCGACGTGCGCTGGCTCCAGGAGGTGCAGCGCGAGGGCAAGCAGGTACCGATGGACCCGCACGCCGGCATCGAGGACTTCCTCAAGCCCGTCATCGCCCGCGTCAACGGCTACTCGATCGGCGGTGGCAACCACCTCGCCTACTTCTGCGACTTCACGATCGCCTCCGAGCGCGCCGTCTTCTCACAGGTCGGCCCGCGCGTCGGCAGCCCGGCGTCGGGCCACTGGGTCTCTTACCTCGTGCACGTCGTCGGCGCCAAGAAGGCGAAGGAGATCTGGATGCTCTGCCGCCGCTACTCAGCGCAGGAGGCGCTGGAGATGGGCCTCGTGAACACCGTCGTCCCCCACGAGGGACTCGACGACGAGGTCGACCGCTGGTGCACCGAACTCCTGCAGAAGAGCCCCGCCTGCCTCAAGATCCTCAAGGCGTCTTTCCGCGAAGTGTTCCAGCCGCTGCGGCAGCCGGACCGCGACTGGGTCGGTCAGATCGCTCCGGACTTCTTCAAGACTGGCGAGGCGGACGAGGGGAAAAACGCGTTCCTGGAGCGCCGGGAGCCCGACTTCTCTCGCTTCCCCAGGTGAGCGGCACGTTTACCGCTCCTTGCCCGCCAATATGCCCTCTGCTAGACTCTGGCGACGTGGACCTCGTGAAAATCACCACTAGCCGCAGGCATCTGCGGCTTCATTAATCCCGCACCTGAGTTAAGGGGAACACGACCCAATGACCGTAATCATCATCGCCATCGTCGCCGGTATCTGCGCGCTCCTGTTCGCCGTCTACCTGGCGCGCGAAGTGATGGCGCAGGACACGGGCACCGACGCGATGCGCTCTATAGCCGCCGCGATCCAGGAGGGGGCCTCGGCCTTCCTCTACCGCGAATACCTGTACATCTCCGTCTTCGTCACGATCGTGACAATCACGCTCGCTGTCCTTGTCGACGCTGACGCCTTCGACAAGTTTGGCTCTCAGTCGGGTGAGCTAACGGGGCTGCCACGCACCGCCATCGCCTACCTCATCGGCGCCGTCGCCTCAGCCAGCGCCGGCTACATCGGCATGATGATCGCCGTGCGGGCCAACGTCCGCACAGCGGCGAGCGCCCGCGAGGGGCTGAACCCGGCGCTGCGCGTCGCCTTCTCGTCCGGCGCCGTCATGGGCGTCACAGCGACCGGCCTCAGCCTCATCTGCCTCACGGTCCTTTACCTCGTCTTCGAGGACGTGCGGCCGCTCACCGGCTTCGCCTTCGGCGCGTCCTCGATCGCGCTCTTTGCACGCGTCGGCGGCGGTATTTTCACGAAGGCGGCCGACGTCGGCGCCGACCTCGTCGGCAAGCTCGAGGCCGGCATACCGGAGGACGACCCGCGCAACCCGGCCACGATCGCAGACAACGTGGGCGACAACGTCGGCGACGTCGCCGGCATGGGCGCCGACCTCTTCGAGTCCTACACCGGCGCCATCGTCGCCACCATCTCGCTGGCATTCGTCGGTGTCGCCGGCGCGAACGAGAACGGCGTACTGGACCCGGCCGATATCGCAGCATTCGACTCCAACGGCTTCATGCTGCCACTGATAGTCATGGGCATCGGCATCTTCGCCTCGATCATCGGCACGTTCGCTGTGAGGACAGGCGAGGAGCCCAGCGTGGGCCGCCTGCTCTGGGCCTTGCGCGGCGGCATCGCCGTAGCCGCCGTCATCGTGCTCGCCGGCACGGCAGGCGCGATCCTGGCGATGGACCTGGACTTCAAGCTCTTCTTCGTCGTCCTCACGGGCCTCGTCGCCGGTCAGGTGATCGGCACCGCAACGGAGTACTACACGGCCTACGAATACAAACCAACGCGCGAGCTGGCGGAGCAGGCGGAGACCGGCCCGGCAACCCTGCTGATCGCCGGCCTCGGACTCGGCATGCTTTCGACCGCCATCCCGCTCCTGACCATCGTCGCCGCCATCTTCATCACGTACGAGCTGGCCGGCCTGTACGGCATCGCGCTGGCCGCCGTTGGCATGCTGTCGCCGCTCGGGATCACGCTGGCAACCGACGCCTACGGGCCGGTGGCGGACAACGCCGGTGGCATCGCCGAGCAGGCCCACCTGCCGCCGGAAGTGCGCGAGCGCACAGACGCTCTCGACAGCCTCGGCAACACGACGGCCGCGTCCGGCAAGGGATTCGCCATCGGCTCGGCTGTGCTCACGGCGCTGGCGCTGATGGTCAGCTACACTCAGATCGTCGGCATCGATACGCTAAACTTGCTCGACGTCGACGTGCTCGTCGGCGTCCTCATCGGCGCGCTGATGCCGTTCATCTTCGGTGCCCAGACGATGCTCGCCGTCGGCCGCGCCGCCCGCGCGATGGTCAACGAAGTGCGCCGCCAGTTCAAGGAAAGGCCCGGCATCCTGGCGGGAACGGAGCCGCCCGACCACGCGCGCGCGGTGACGATCGCGACTGAGGGCGCCCTACGGGAGATGATCCTGCCGGGGACACTGGCCATCGTCGCGCCAATCGCCGTCGGCGCGATCATCGGCCCCGAGGCGCTCGGCGGCCTGTTAGTCGGCTCGATTGCGGCTGGCGCGTTGCTGGCGCTGATGATGGCGAACGCCGGCGGCGCCTGGGACCACGCCAAGAAGGACGTG
>JADFTG010000243.1 GCA_022560365.1 Chloroflexota bacterium
TGAGCGAAGCTCCGCGCACCGACTGGAACGCCGCCGTCTACGACCGTATCGGCACGCCGATGCGTGGCTGGGCGCAGCAGGTGATCGATGACCTCGAGCTGCGCGGCGATGAGACGGTGCTTGACGCTGGCTGCGGCTCTGGCTCCGTCACGCTGGACCTCTTGCGGAAGCTGCCGGACGGCAAGGTGTACGCCGTCGACAGCTCGCCGGAGATGACCGCCAACCTGGCGGCGGAGCTCGCCGAGCGTGGCATCACGAACGTCGTCGCTCTCACCGCCAGCCTCGCCGACTTCACGCTGCCCGAGCAAGTCGACGCCGTTTTCTCGAACGCCGTCTTCCACTGGGTCCCGGACGACGATGGGCTCTTCGGCTCGCTCGCGCGGGCGACGAAGCCGGGTGGCCGGCTGCGGGCGCAGTGCGGCGGCGCCGGCAACATCGCCCGGCTGACGGAGGCGACGCACGCCGTCGAGAAGCGCGCCCCCTACCGCGAACACTTCTCGGGCGACAGCGAATTCCGCAAGTACCGCTCGGGCGAGGAGGCGCGCTCGGCGATGGAGCGCAACGGCTGGCGCGACGTGCGGGGCAACCTTTTCGAGGCGCCGGTCACGTTCGAGGACGAAGACGCCGCGGTGCTCTACCTGCGCACGATCATCCTCCAGCACCAGGCAGCGGCGCTCCCGGAGGAACTCTCCGGCCGCTTCCTGCGCGACGTCGTCGCCGAGACGGTCGAGCGCTTCGGCGCGCCGTTCTGCGCCGACTACGTGCGCCTCGACCTCTGGGCAACGCGGGCCGGCTGAAGTCACCGGGCGTACAATCGCCCCGTGGCACCCGAATTCACGCCCGGCTCAGTGGACTACGAGCGGCAGGCCGGCGCCTTCTCGCGCGGCCGTGCCTTGTCGGCCGATGCGAAAGCTGCCTGGCAGGCGGTCGCTGAGCGCTGGCTGGCGCCACTCGAGCCGGCTCACGTCCTGGACCTCGGTTCCGGCACCGGGCGCTTTTCGCCGCTCCTGGCCGAGTGGCTCGGCTGCACGGTGACCGGTGTCGAGCCGTCGGAAGGCATGCGGGCCACGGCGCTCCGCGAACGCGCGTACCCTTCGGTGGAGTACCTCGCCGGCGACGCGGCAGCGATCCCGCTCGACGACGGCGCCTGCGATGGGGCGTGGTTGATGCATGTCGTCCACCACGTTCCGGACCGTCCGGCCTGCGCGCGGGAGCTGTCGCGTGTGCTGCGGCCCGGCTCGCGCGCCCTGATCGTCGGCTCGTACACGGTGGCCCGCCGGAAGATCCCGCTCTTCCGCTACTTTCCAGAGGCGCTCCGCATCATGGACGACTTTCCGCTGGCCGAGCAGATCATCGCCGACTTCGAGCCGGCAGGCCTGCGCCACGAGGCGACCGAGGCCGTGAGCTACGTGACCGCGCCGGACTTGCGCGCCGCCGCCGAGCGCACTCGCCTGCGCGCAGACACGACCTTGCAGCTAATCAGCGACGAGGAGTTCGCGCGCGGCCAGGCGCGGCTGGACGCCGCCGCCGAAGCCGAGACCAACCCGCAGCCGGTCGTCTCCGGGACCGACCTGATCGTGTTCCGGCGCGACTAAGGGCTCGCTCAGTCGCCGAAGGCGTCGCCGAGGTCGCTGCCCTCTTCGCCCTCGAAGTCCTCGTCCGAGTAGTTGCCGTGCTCGCGGCCGTTCCAGACCGTGACCACGAAGTCCTCCCGGAAGGGGTCGTTCGTGAGGACGAAGCGCTCGTCGATCTCGCTGATCAGCGAGCGAATCTCCTCCTCCGTCATGCTGGCGAGAACGCAGATCGTGCCGTACGTGACCGAGGCGGTGTAGTGCAGGTCGATGCGGCCGACTTCCTCGTCGGCCAGCTCGATGATGAAACTCTCCGACGTCATCGTCCGGCATTCGCGGTCGAACTGAAATGTAGCCATTAGCGGATAGGCAGCGTGCCTGCTACGGCCGGATCTGGCCGCTACCGAAGACGATCCACTTGTAAGTGGTAATCTCGCGCAGGCCGACGGGCCCGCGGGCGATCGTCTTCTGGGTGGAGTCGATGATCTCGGCGCCCAGCCCGAACTGCGCGCCGTCGGTGAACTGGGTGCTGGCGTTGACGTAGCAGACGGCCGAGTCGACCTCGTCGAGAAAGCGCATCGCCGCCGAGTAATCCTCGGTGATGATCGCGTCGGAGTGGCCGGTGCCGTGCTCGTAGATGTGCTCGAGCGCCTCGTCCAGCGTGTCGACGGTGCGGACGGCCGCCGTCAGCGAGAGGAACTCGGTGTCGAAGTCTTCCGGGCCGGCCGCGACGACGCGCCTGGCGCCCGCCTCCTGGAGGATCGCCAGCGCCCGTTCGTCGCCGCGCATCTCGACCTCCTTCTCCGCGAACGCACGCGCCATCTCTGGCAGGAAGGTCGCTGCGACGTCGGCGTGAACGATGACTGTGTCGAGCGCGTTGCAGATGCTCACCTTGCGTGTCTTGGCGTTGAGAGCAATGGCGACGGCCTTCTCGAGGTCGGCGGCACGGTCGACGTAAGTGTGGCAGACGCCGATGCCACCGGTTAGCACCGGCATCGTTGCGTTCTCGGTCACGAACTGGATCAGCTCTGCGCCGCCGCGCGGGACGACGAGGTCGATCGTGTCCTTCATCGCCAGCAGCTCGCCGATCAGACTGCGGTCGGTGTTCTCGATGAGCTGGACGGCCTCGCCGGGCCCACCGGCGGCGGCGATCGCCTCACGCAGCACGCTTGCGATCACCTTGTTCGAGTTGATCGTCTCTTTGCCGCCGCGCAGGATGCAAGCGTTGCCGGACTTCAGGCAGAGCGCGGCGATGTCGACCGTCACGTTAGGGCGTGCTTCGTAGATCGCGGCGATTACGCCCAGCGGCACGCGGCGCCGGCCGACCCGCAGCCCGTTGGGGAGCAG
>JADFTG010000244.1 GCA_022560365.1 Chloroflexota bacterium
CCAGCGCCAGCAGCACGTGCGAAGGCTCCAGGGTCTCTTCGTTACAAGCGGAGCCGGCGCTCGCGGCGACACCGCTCTCGTCCAAGAGCTGCAACATGGCCCGGGCATCCGCGCCTGGGAAGCTGATATTGACGTTGTTCGGGAGGCGCTGCTCTTGATGACCGTTCAACCGAGCGTCCGGGAAGCGGTCCAGCATGCCGGCGATGAGCCGGTCGCGCAATGTCCGGCAGCGCTCCGCATAGGGTGCGCGGCTCTCCTGGGCCAGCTCCAGGGCGGTGGCCGTGCCTACGATGTTGGCGACGTTTTCCGTGCCCGCTCGGCGCTGCCGCTCCTGTCCGCCGCCCGATTGCTGAGGTAGGAACGGGGTGCCGCGGCGGAGATAGATGAGACCGGCACCCTTTGGACCATAGAACTTGTGCGAAGAGAGGCTGAGCAGGTCTACGCCGAGCTCGTCTACGTTGAGGCTGAGGGCGTTGGCGGCTTGGACGGCATCGGTGTGAACGGGGATGTGGCGGCGCAGCTTGCCAGCCCGCTCTTGGACCGCGCGAGCGATCTCTGCCACCGGCTGGATGACGCCCGTCTCGTTGTTTGCCAACATGACGCTCACCAGCACCGTGCGCTCGGTTACGGCGTCCGCAGCTTCGGCCGGGTCCACCAGGCCGTCTCTATTCACGGGCAGGTACGTGATCTCAAAGCCGAACTTTTCTAGGTACTGGCAGGTGTGGAGGACGGCGTGGTGCTCAATGGCCGAGGTGACGATGTGCTTGCCAACGCGCGCGAACTGCTGGGCGAACGCTACCCCCTTCATCGCGGCGTTGATCGACTCAGTGCCGCCGCCGGTGAAGATCACCTCGTTCGTGCGACATCCGAGCAGCCGTGCTACGGTCTGCCGGGCGTCATCGACAGCACGTTTCGCCTCGCGCGCCAGCTCGTATGTGGCGGACGGGTTGCCGAACTACTCTTCCAGGTATGGCAGCATCGCCTCTCGCACCTGAGGGTGGAGTGGTGTCGTGGCGGCGTGATCTAGGTAAACGGTGTCCGTCATGAGTGATTGCGGTGTACTCAGTACAGTGCACTGGATGATACCCGCTGGGGTAGCGGGCCGTCAAACGTCGCACGCCTCTGGGCTAAACGCTGCTCGCCTGCTCAGCGGACGCTCTGGTTAGCACAAAGGGTGTCGGCCCTGGCCCGGCCTCCGGGACCTCTTCTTCGGCTCCGAAGTTTACGCAGTCGGCGAAGCGCCAGCGGCCGTCCTCCTTCCTGAAGCGCGCCTGCCCAAGGCCGCCACCGGCGAACGGTGCGGGCTCGCCTTCGGTGACGATGTTGATGTCCAGGTCTGCGGTGATCTCATCGTCGAGTCGCTCGGTGATCTCGACGTTCTCGATCCGCACCTCACTGCCTGAAAAGAACGTGGTTAGCCCGCGAGTGCTGTCCTTGAATTCGTCGAGGCTGATCTTGTTCCTGCACTCCTCGGCGAGCAGGAGGTAAGCTTCGTCGCTATCTTCGCCCAACGCCTGAAAGAAGTCCTGGACCGTGTCTTGAATGGCCTTCTCATCGCCCCCTCCGTTGCACGCCGCAAACAACAAGACGAGGCCGAGGGCCAGGAGCGGGACCTGGCGCATTACTACGCGCTTCTGCAGCTGCGATTGCCTCTCCTAACTGAACACCTACGCTGCCCGCTAATCGAACACCATGACGCTCCGCGCCACCTCGCCGTTCTTCATCGCCTCAAAGGCATCGTTGATGCCCTCCAGCGGGTAGGTGCGCGAGACGAGCTCGTCCAGCTTGAGCTTGCCGGCCATGTAGAGGTCGATGAGGCGTGGCATGTCGTAGCGGGGCCGGGCGGAGCCGTAGCCGCAGCCACGAAGCACCTTCTCTTGGAGGAAGGCCGATGCGCTGATCGTCGTCTCGGAGCCCAGCGGCGCCATGCCGACGACGATCGCCTCGCCGCCGGCCGACGTGATCTCCTCGGCCACCTTTTCGGCGGCTTCGGTATCCTGGATCGCGTTGACGATGATGCTGGCGCCGTCCGCCGCCAGGGCCAGCGCCGTCGCGCGGCCGATGTTGCGGGCCGATCCGGTGACCAGGGCGGTCTTGCCCTCCAGGCTGCCCGGTTTGTTCTTCGCCATTTCGTGGTTCTCCCTCTTTTCCTTTCCCCTTATGTGCCGGTAAATCGCGGCGGCCGTTTCTCGACGAAGGCGGTGACCCCCTCCTTGAAGTCCCCGGTCACGGTGCAATTGGCGAAGGCGGCGGTCTCGGCTTTGAGCTGTTCCTCCAGGGTGCGGGTGAGCGATCCGTTCAACAGCGCCTTGGTTTCGGCATAGGCCCGTACCGGGCCCTCGGCCAGGCGCTTCGCCAGCTTGCCGGTTTCCGCCCGCAATTCGGCCGCCGGAACCACGCGGTTGATTAGGCCGCACCGGAGCGCCTCCGCCGCGTCGAAGCGGTCGCCTAGAAGCGCCATCTCGAACGCTTTCTTCAGCCCCACCGTCCTCGGCAGGGCAAACGTCGACCCGGCGTCCGGCGACGTGCCGAGGTGGCAATAGGCGAGGGTGTAGAACGAATCGTCGGCCGCCAGCACCATGTCGCAGGCCAGCATCAGGCTGACCCCGGCCCCGGCGACGGCGCCCCGGACGCTGCCGAGGACGGGTTTCGGCATGTGCCTGAAATCGACGATGAAATCGTGGACGATGGTCAGCATTTCGTCGAAATGGGCGCGGATGGCCGCCTCGTCGGGGTTTTCGTCAAACAGCGCCTTGAACCCCTTGACGTCGCCGCCGGCCATGAAGTGATCGCCGGCGCCCTGGATGACGACGACCCGGACCGCTTCGTCGGCCTTGATCTCGGCCGC
>JADFTG010000014.1 GCA_022560365.1 Chloroflexota bacterium
AGGACGGCGGCCGTGCCGGCAGCGATGCCCAGGCGCAGCGCATCCTCCATCGGGTCGCCGCGGCTGAGCGTGAGGACAACGCCGGCAACGAAGGCGTCGCCGGAGCCGACTGCGCTGACAGCGCGCACACGGGGCGCGATGCCGCGCCAGATACTGCCTCGCGAGACCGCGATCGCGCCGTGGCGCCCGCGCGTCGCGAGGACCGTCGGGATGCCGCTGTCGTGCACGTCCCAGGCGGCACTGAGCGTCGACTCCTCATCGTCCAGCGGCCGGGCCACCAGGCGCTCGAACTCGCGCCGGTTGCCCTTCACGATCTCCGGGTGCGCCGCGGTGCCTTCGGCCAGGGGGCCGCGGTCGGCGTCGAGCACGGTGTGTACGCCCGCGTCGCTGGCCTCCTGGATGATCTCGTTGTAGCAGTGGCCGGAGAGCGGCGGCGGAATGCTGCCGGCCAGCACCAGCCAATCGCCGGGCTGCAGACGCGTGCGAAGGCGGCCCCGCAGCTCTTCGACCGCCGCGGGGTTCGTGTCCGGCCCTGGCGCGCTGAGAATCGTCGTCCCGTGGCGCGCCTCGTCGAGGATCGCAATATTCGTGCGCGTCTCACCCTCCGTGTGCACGAAGTCCGTCTCGATACCGGCCTTCTCGAGCTCCTGCTCGATATAGCGGCCGAGTCCGCCGGGCGCAAAGCCCATCGCGATGCTCTCACCGCCCAGCTCCCGGATGACGCGCGAGACGTTGATCCCTTTGCCACCCGGGTCGAAGCGGCTGGATTTGACGCGCAGAGTATCCCCCGCCACGAACTTCTGCAGCACCAGGGTCTGATCGACGGCCGGGTTCATTGTGACGGTGACGATCATGCCGGTTCCAGGTTTTCCTCCAGGATCAGACCGAAGTCGCCGTCGGCGCGCTGGTAGACCAACGCTAGCTGCTCGCGGTCGGCGTCGCGGAAGAGGAAGAACGTATGGCCCAGCATCTCCATCTGTTCGATCGCCTCGGCCTCCGTCATCGGCTTCATCGTGAAGTGCTTGATGCGCACGACGCGGCCGGCGACGATCTCGGTGTCGGGCGGCAACCGCTCGTCCTCGACCTCGGGCGGACCGGTGTCGGGCAGACGATCTTCCTTGCTCACGCGGCGCTGGCTACGCAGGATTTTACGCTCCTTGAACCGCTTGGCCTGCCGGTCGAGCACGTCGGCAACGGCGTCGACGGCGGTCTCCATATCGTGGTTGCGTTCTTCTGCGCGGAGGTAGCTGCCGTCTGCGTCGATCGTCACCTGCACGACGAAACGGCCCTCGCCACTCTTCGCCTCACGACGCACGTCGACGATGGCGTGATCGGCCATCGGCAGGTGCCGCCCGACGCGGGCCAGGTGTTCGGTCGCGTACTCACGGAAGCGTTCGCTGATCGTCAGGTGTTGTCCGCGGAAGATGACGTCCATCCAGGCTACTTCCCTTCTACCTCTTTTGCCATCGATTGTATGCCGCTTGTGAATCCCGTCTCAACCAGCCGTTCGGCAGGGCTTAGCTCTCTCGCGCAAACGTGAGACCGTAGACTCGATCCGCGCCCGCACTCCTGAGGACGCGCGCGCAGGCGTCGAGCGTTGCACCGGTCGTCATCGTGTCATCGACGAGCAGGACGCGATCGCCGACAGGCTCGCGCCCGGCCGCGAAGGCGTCTTTGACGTTGGCGCGCCGCGCCGCCTCGTCCGGCTGCTCCACCTGGGACGGACCTGCCAGGCGTACGAGCACTCTCCCGGCGACCGGAATGCCGGTGGAACGGCCGATCTCCCGCGCCAGGAGCTCCGACTGGTTGTAGCCGCGCCGACGCTGACGAGAGCCCCCCATCGGTACCGGCACGATCGTTGAGACGCCCGGTCCCCAGTCCAGCAGCAGGCTCGCCATATCTTCGCCCATCAGCGGCGCAACGGCGGAGAGACCGCTGTACTTGAGCGCGTGGATCAGGTCTCGCACCGGGCCACCGAAGGCGAAGACGGAACGGACGGCGGTGAAGGCCGGCTGTTCGTGGCGGCAGTGCTGGCAACGGCTATCAGCGCTCGGCTGCCAGCAGACGCCGCAGCGCGGACGCTCAGCCCGCACCATCTGCGCCGAGCAGTCGCCACAAACGAACCGGCTGAAGGCACAACAGGAGACGCAGCGCGGCGGAAAGACCGCGTCAACTGCGTGTGACCAGATGCGGGAGGCAAGCGACCGCCGAGGGACGAGCGCCGGGGTCACTTCGCCTCTTCCCGCTCCCGGGTGAGGCCGTCGATGAAGTCGATGATCACTTTGCGCACCATGCCCCGGTCCTGCAGTCCCACGACCGAGCCGTAGACGCCGGCGCCTGTGGACTCGCCACCCTTCTCGCGCACGTCGTCGACGGCCTCGCGCAACGTCGTCAGGAAGTCGTCGACGATGGCAGCGTGCGCGGGCGTCACCATGAAGTGCAGGCTCGGCGGCAGCTGCTGGCGGTCCGGGAACCAGCCGCGCGCGTTGAGCGCCTCGGACAATACGTAGATGTCGAACTCGTCGGAGCCGACGGCGAAGAGGCTGACGTCCGGGTCGCCGAGGATCTTGAGGCCGGGCGTCGCGCGGACACCCTCCTGTAGCCGCTTCGTCGCCCCGACGATCTTCTCGGCGAGCCGCTTGTAGCCGGCCTCGCCAAGGTAGTTCATGCAGGCCCAGGCCGCGGCGATCGCACCGCCGGGGCGGCTGCCGGTCATCGTCGGCGAGCCGTAGAGGCCGCCGGGCCAGTCCGTGACGGCGAAGAACTGGTAGCGCCGGTAGGCCGGATCGCGGTACATGATCGTCGAGGCGCCACGGGCAGCGTAGCCGTACTTGTGGCAGTCCGCCGAGATGGAGCTGACGCCCGGCACGCGGAAGTCCCACGGCCGGACCTTGTTGCCCAACCGTTCCCAGAACGGGAGCAGGAAGCCGCCGACGCAGGCGTCGACGTGGCAGGGGATGCCGCGCTCGGAGGCCGCGGCGGCGATCTCCGGGATCGGGTCGATCGTGCCGAACGGGAAGTTGGGCGCCGAGCCGACCATGAGGACTGTGTTCGGAGTGATCGCCTCCTGCATCGCCGAAACGTCGGCGCGCAGGTCGTCGCCCAACGGAGCGTGGACAGCCTTGACGCCGAGGTACTGCGCCGACTTGTCGAACGCCGGGTGAGCGCTGAGCGGAATCACCATCTCCGGCTCGGTGATCCCCTTCTCTTCGCGGGCCCGGTCGCGGGCCGTTTTCACGGCCATCAGGATGCTCTCCGTGCCGCCGGAGGTCATGTTGCCGATGGCCTCGGGCTCGCCGAGCAGACCCGCGGTCATGGCGACGACCTCAGACTCGAACTTCTTGAGGCTCTTGAAGGCGTCGGGGCCGAGGCCGTTCGTGAAGATCGCCTTGCTGTAGGCGTCGCGGAGGACGTCTGCTACGTCGTCGCCGGCGTAGTAGACGAGGCTCCAGATACGGCCGCCCATCCAGTCGGCGTCTCGGGTTAGGGCGTCGTCTAGCTCTGCGTTGACCTGGTCACGGGACTTGCCGTCGGGGGGAAGGTTCATCGGACGCCTCCTGGGCGAAGATAGCGCCATCCTAGCAGGGAACGATGGAACTGGGAACATGGAAGAAGGTCGTGAACCGGAATAGACTGGACGAGTTATGGGTACAGCGAGGGTGCGCTTGTTCGCGCGGCTGGCGGACCTCGCCGGGACACGCGAGGCGGCAGTGGAGCTGGGCGAGGGGTTGACGGCGGCCGGAGTATTCGGCGTCCTGGTGCAGCGCTACCCCTCGCTCACGGGCTTCGATGCGTTCGTCCGGTTCGCCGTGAACTCGGAGTACGTCCCGGCGTCTCACCCGGTGCGCGACGGCGACGAAGTGGCGCTGATCCCGCCCGTCAGTGGAGGCTCTCGTGCTCTTTGAGGTGACGGCGGACCAGCTCGACCCAGACCGCGTCGTCAAGCATGTGCGGCGGGACGATGCGGGCGCCGTCGCGCTCTTCTACGGAGTTGTGCGAGACCACAACCGCGGCCGCAAGGTGATGCACCTGGAGTACGACGCCTACCCGGAGATGGCGACGAAGGTAATGCACCAGATCGCGGCGGAGGTGAAGGAGCGCTTCGGCGTGGCGGAGATCGCGATCCAGCACCGCACCGGCCGCCTGGAGATCGGGGAGACGTCGCTCCTCGTGGCCGTGTCTTCCGCGCACCGCAGCGAGGCGTTCGAGGCGTGCCACGCGCTGGTCGACCGCTTCAAGGAGGCGGTGCCGATCTGGAAGAAGGAGGTCTTCGAGGGCGGCGAAGAGTGGATCGAGGGCGACCTTTCACCACCGGACGCCTAGCGCGAACGAGCGCTGGTAACAAATTTGAGCATCTGCTAGAATAAGCGCGCCTGAAACCTTAGCGAAATCATTGGGCATCCCATCTCGGGAGAGGAATCCAAACATGACTACCGAACCAGCGAAGACACATACCGAGCCCGTAAAGGACTGGACAACCGACTACGACATCTTCGACCCAGGCTACATCAGGGACCCCTTCCCCACCTGGGACGACCTCCGCGAGAAGTGCCCGGTGGCGCACACCGAACGCTGGGGCGGCTCCTGGATGCCGACCACGTACGAAGACCTGCGCAAAATCGCCGCTGACATCGAGATATTCTCCTCCCGCAACCCGCTCGTCGCTAACGTCGGCGAGCCGACCGAAGAGGTTATGGCAGACCTGGAGAACCAGTTTTCGGTCGGCGCACCCCCCATCTCCTCAGACCCGCCGGTCCACACCTGGTCACGCGCCCTCCTCCTGCCGAAGTTCTCGATCAAGGAGGTCGCCCGCTACGAAGAGGAGACGCGGGAGCTCTGCCGTTCGCTGATCGACCGCTTTATCGACAAGGGCCGCGCCGACGCCGCCGTTGACTACGCGCAGCAGATCCCGTCGCGCGTCATCGCCAGCATGCTCGGCATCCCGCAGGAACGCGCCGGCGAGTTCACCGAATGGGTCCGCGGCTTCCTGGAGTACGGCCTGACGAACGTTGACCTGCGCAGCGGCGCGGCGATGCAGATCTTCTCGTTCCTCAACGAGCAGGTGCAGGAGCGCAAAGCTAACCCCGGCGACGACCTGATCAGCTACCTGCTCCAGGCGAAGGCCGAGGGCGCGCCCGACCCGATCCCGGAGCCGCACGTGCTTGGCACCTGTTTCCTGCTCCTCGTAGCTGGCATCGACACGACCTGGAGCTCGATCGGCTCGGCGATGTGGCACCTGGCGCAGAACCCCGACGATTGCAAGCGCCTGATCGACGAGCCCGAGCTGATCACGCCGGCCGTCGAAGAGCTGCTGCGCGCCTACTCGCCGGTGACGATGGCGCGCGAAGTGACGAGGGACGCGCAGTACAACGGCTGCCAGATGAAGGAAAACGACAAGATCCTGATGAACTTCCCGGCCGCCAACCGCGACCCGAAGAAGTTCGAGAATCCGGACCAAGTGATTCTGGACCGCGAGGTCAACCCGCACATCGCCTTCGGCGTCGGCATCCACCGCTGCGCCGGCTCCAACCTCGCCAGGATGGAGATGCGGGTGGCGATCGAAGAGTGGCTGAAGCGCATCCCGGAGTTCCGCCTGGAGGACCCCGAGGCGGTTACCTGGGCCGGCGGTCAGGTGCGCGGGCCACGCAAGTGCGCTGTGGTGTTCTAGCGATGCGAATCAAGGTCGATACCGAAAAGTGCGAGGGACACAACCGCTGTTTCGTAGTCGCCGCTGAGCTGTTCGAGCTCGACGACTCCGGCTACGCCCACGAGGTCGGCGACGGCAAAGTGCCGGCCGGCCTGGAGGAGAAGGCGCGCCTGGCGGTCACGAACTGCCCCGAGCAGGCGATCTCCATCGACGAAGACAAGTAGCCGCGTCCCGCGTCGGCGGAAGGCGGCGAACCGGTACAATCGGACGCGTGCCTGAAGAACTAAAGCACGCCGGCGGCGAGAACCTCCAGTACTGCGCCCGCTGCGGCGCCCCCCTCATCGTCCGCCTGATCGAGACTGAGGACCGGCCGCGCCTGATGTGCGACCGCGGCCACATCCATTACGTCAACCCGGTGCTGGTCGTCGGCGTCATACCGGAGCGGCGCGGACACATCCTGCTGCTGCGCCGCGCGATCGAGCCCCGCCTCGGCACGTGGACGTTCCCCGGCGGCTTCATGGAGATCGACGAGACCGTAGAGGAAGCCGCCGCGCGCGAGGCGCACGAAGAGGTCGGCCTGCACGTGCGCGTGCTCGACCTGATCGGCGTCTACACGAAGCCTGGCCCGGCGCCGGGGCCCGGCATCGTCTCGATCGTCTTCCGCGGTACGGTGGCAACGGGCCGCCCCGAGGCCGGGCGCGAGGCGCTGGAAGTGCGCTGGTTCAAGCCGGAAGACATCCCCTGGGAAGACCTGGCCTACGAGACGACGGGCTGGGCGCTCAGCGCCTGGCTCGAGGACAGACGCCGCGCCGGCCGTCGCTAGGCGGTCCAACTCAAGGGCGCGTGCCAACGGCCGGCGTGACGAAACCCTCCGGGCCGCTCAGCGGCTGCGGGGGCGGCCGCGCTTCGGGCGCTCCGGCGCCTGCTTGCCCCAGAAGTCAAAGCGGCCCATCAGGAGGATCGTGCTCACTTGCGGGTCTGTCAGGCGCGAGGCGAGGCGTCCGTCCAAGTCGCGGACGGTGAGGTTCGTGGTGATTACGGTGGGCAGGCAGGCGTTGTAGCGATGGTTGAGGAGCTGGAAGAGCTTCTCGTCGGCCCAGGCAGTGCCGCTTTGAGAGCCGAGGTCGTCGAGGATCAGGAGCGGGACGTTGCGCACCTGGTCGAACATCTCGTCAAAGGCGCGAGGGTTGGCGGGGTTGTAGGCGGCCCGCAGCCGGTCCAGCAGATCCGGCACGACGACGAACATCGCCGGGCGGCTGGCTTCCCGGCAGTAGTTACCGATGGCGGCAGCGAGCCTGGTCTTGCCGTGCCCGGTGGCGCCCGCGATGACCAGCCAGTCCTTGGGCTCCTCCGCGAACTTCATCCCCTGCCGGTAGGCGTTCTGCACCTCTTTGAGCTCGTCCGAGTCGCTCGCGAGCAGGCGTGAGTCGAACGTCTTGAACGTCATGCCGCGCAGGAGCGGCAAATCCAGAGAGTCCAGTCCGGAGAGGCCTGAGTCCGTGCCTGACTCCAGGTAGTGCACCTGCGACAGAGCGACGTCCGTGAGGCGCGTCTGGATGCGGGCGTCGAAGGCCGCCGGGTCGAGGTTCGTCGTGATGACGGTAGGCGTCTGGGCGCTGTAGCGGTGGTTGATCAGCTGGAAGAGCTTCTCCTCCGCCCACGGCGTGGCGCTCTGCACGCCAAGATCGTCCAGCACCAGCACCGGCGCGTTGCGCACCATCTCGAACAGCTCGTCGTAGCTGACCTCGCTGCCGGGCTGGTAGGCCGCCCGCAGGTGATCGAGCAGGTCGGGCACAACCATGAAGAGCGCCGCCTGCCCGTTGGCGATGCAGCCACCAGCGATCGCCGCCGAGAGGTGCGTCTTGCCGCAGCCGCTGGGCCCCGTGAGGACGAGCCAGCCGGACGGCGTCTCGACGAATGCGTGCGCCGCCGCGACCGCCTTGGCGAACGCTTCCTGGTGCGCCGGGCTGGGGCTGCGGCCGCGCGGGCTCAGCTCTTCGAACGTGAGCCGGGAGAGCGCGCCGAGGCCGCTGTAGCGCAGCAGCCGCGCCGTCTTCTCGTCGTCCCGTTCGTCCTCGGTGCAGACGCAGGGCAGCGCCTTGCCGAAGTCGGGATGGCCGAGGTGTACGCGCAAGCGGACGTAGCCGGCGCCGCCGCAGTGCTGACAAGCGTTTTCGTCTTCCGTCGCGTCAGGAACGGCTCCCGGAGGGGCGTCGCTTGCCCTCTCTGAAACGCCGCTCAAGCCACTCGATTTGAGGATCTCGCTCAGACTTTTCATAGCTCGGCCCTTCCGTCTCCCAGCGCCGCAGAATGCTCGCCACGTAGCGCCAACTCCGCTTGTTCAACTCAACCGCCTCACGCACCGCCTCGCGCACCCATTCGGCCGGGTATCGCTCCTCGGCGTCCTTCAGTTCGTCGGCGATCAACGGCGTGATGCTGCCGATGTTCTCCTCGTAGAGCGTGAAGATGTCCGGAGCAGCCTCGCCCGGCGCCGGTGGCAGAGGCTCCTGCAGGCGGACCTCGGGCAGCGACTCCAGCGCCCGGTAGTTCGACGGGTTGTTGACTGCGTAGACCTCTCCTGCGGATCCGTCGGAAGCCTCGCCGCTGAGCGCCCGGATCAGCGTGCCGCGCTTCACCGCCAGGTCGAGTCCGCGGCTCATGGCCTGATGGTCCGTTCCGTCCGCGGTGTCCATCGGACCTGTCAGGTTCGCCAGCGCCCGGACGAGCGCGCGGTCGGCGGCCAGCTCTTCGCGGCTGACATAGTGCGGCCGGCGCTTGTGGAGCTGCGCCGCGAAGAAGAAGTACGCTGAAACGACCAGCTCCGCCGGGTCGCTGATCTCCGGCATGACGCGCGAGAAGAAGAGATTGGGCACGGCCGTCGCCAGCCCCGAGTCCGGAAACCCAGTGAACCCCGCGGAGCCGTCTACGGCAGCCCCGGTCACTCCTGGCCCTCCCACTCTGTCTCTGCCGGCGGCTCGGGCTCGCGCATCAACAGGTCCTCGAAGCGGGCGATCTTCTCGCGGAAGCGGAGGTGGATCGTGCCGGTGGCGCCGTTGCGGTGCTTGGCGACGATCAGCTGCGTGATCCCCGCGGGGTACTCGCGCCGGCGCTCGTCGCCGGAGTGGTCGCGGTCCCACTGCTCCCGGCTCACGTACTTGTCCTCGCGGTAGATGAACATGACGACGTCGGCGTCCTGCTCGATGCTGCCGGACTCGCGGAGATCGCTGAGCATCGGGATGTTGTTGGCACGGTGCTCGGAGGCGCGGGAAAGCTGCGAGCAGGCGACCACCGGGACGTCGAGGTCACGCGCCAGCTGTTTGAGGGCGCGCGAAATGTAGCTCACTTCTTGCACGCGGTTCTCGTTGCGCGCGCCGGAGCTCATCAGCTGCAGGTAGTCGACGACGATCAGGTCGAGCCCGCGCTCCAGTTGCAGACGCCGCGCCTTGGCCCGCATCTCAGCGACGGTCAGCGTCGCGGCGTCGTCGAAGTAGAGCGGCAGTTCGCTGAGCACGCCCAGCGCCTGCATGATCTTTCCTTCTTCGCGTTCCGAGTAGGTGCCGAGGACGAGGCGCGTCGAGTCGACGCCCGCTTCCATCGCGACCGTACGCTGCACGAGCTGATCGGCCGCCATCTCGACGGAGAAGAAGCCGACCACGGCGTTGTGCCGGAGCGCGGCGTTGCGGGCGAAGTTGAGGACGAGCGACGTCTTGCCGAGGCTGGGCCGCGCCGCGACGATGATCAGGTCGCCGCGCTTGAGGCCCGGCGCGAGCATCGTGTCGAGGTCCGCGTAACCGGAGGTGACAGCGCGCGACTGAGCGGCGACGGCCGCAGTGCCGGTCTCAAGTTGCTCCATGTAACCGGAGAGCAGGTCGCGGATGTGCTGGAAGTCGCGCAGGGACTCGCCCTGACGCACGCCGGCGATCAGCGTCTCGGCCTGGCCGAGGGCGTCACCAACGTCCGCACCGCCCCGGTAGGCGATCTGGGCGATCTGCCCGGCGGCCGTGATCATCTTGCGGTAGGTGGCGTCGCGCTGGACGATGCCCGCGTAGTTCTCGACGCCGACGGACGTTGGCAGGTCAGTGACGAGGCGGCTCAGGTAGGCGAGGCCGCCGACGTCTTCCAGGCGACCGCTTCGATCGAGTTCATGGGCAACGGTGATCTGGTTGATCGCCTCGTTACGGTCCCAGAGGGCGCGGCAGGCGTCGTAGATCCAGCCGTTCTTTTCGCGGAAGAAGTCGTCGCCCTTGAGCCGAGGCGCAACTTTGAAGATCGCTTCGGGGTCGACGAGAAGCGAAGCGACGACCGCTTCTTCGGCCTCGTTGTCGTGGGGCGGCAGCTTCTCGCCGCCCCTGGCGGGTCCGGATTCTACAACCATAGTCTGTGCTGTAAGGAGTGGCCGGACCCGAACCAGAATTCACCCGCCGAAAGGCGGAGCCGGAGCCGGCGTTAGGAGCCGTCCTGGCTGGCGTTCCCCTTCTCTGGTTCTTCCGTCGCCTCAGGCGCGGAAGACGTCTCGGTAGTGGTTTCTTCTTCTGCAACCGGGGCCGCTTCCTCGGCCGGTGTTTCGTCCGCGGAGGCTTCGGCGGCGGCCGGCTTCTCCTCAGCGGTCTCGTCCTCGATGGCGGCTTCAGTGGTCTCATCCTCACTCGCGGCTTCGGTGGTCTCGACCTCCGCAGCGGTCTCGGTGGCGGCTTCGGTCGTGGCTTCGGTGGTCTCACCCTCGGTGGCGGCTTCAGGCGCCTCTGTCTCCTCGGGCGCCTCGGGCGCCTCGGGCTCGGGCTCCGGCATGCCGCCTTCGGGGTGGACGTTGACGGTAATTTTGGCGATCACGTTGCGGGTGAGCTTGACCGACACCTCGTGGGTGCCGATCTCGCGGATCGGCTGATTGAGGGCGACCTGCCTGTGTTCCAGCTCGACGCCGGTGTCCGCCTGCAGTCGCTCGGCGATGTCGCGCGAGGTGACGGAGCCGAACAGCTTGCCCTGCTCGCCAACAAGGACCTCGATCGTCATCTCCTGGCCTTCGACGAGGGGGAGCAGGCGCTCACGGGCCTCTTCGTCCACGCGGTCCTGGCGCTTTGCTTCCTTCGTCGCTTTCTGCTCGGCGATGGCGATGTAGTGCTTCGTCGCCGGGGCAGCGAGCTTGCGCGGGAGGAGGTAGTTGCGCGCGAAGCCATCAGCGACGTTCTTGACGTCGCCGGTGCGCGCGGTGCCTTCAACCTCTTCGAGGAATACGACCTTCATGGGTTTCTCCTTCTGAATCCTACGGACTGCCCGCCATGAGCGGGCAATGGGCTTATCACCAAGATAATCGACATTCTCTTCACAGGCCACATTCCACTGGCGTACATGTTAGAACGTGTGTGCTAAGCAGGTCAACGCGCATAGGCCCTTTCCTGCCGGGGCGCGGGCGTTCAGGGTTGTGCCCAAATGAGCCGCATCACGAGCATCGAGATGGGTTCATCTCATTGAAGCGCGTGTATTCTTCTGGGCATTGGTTACCTCATGATCGCCTTCAGGAAGGACAAGCGCGGCCTCCACGACCTCATGGCCGGGACGGTGGTCGTCCAGAAGGGTTAAGCACCGTCTTCTGACGCTGACCGGCCGGCCGCACACCCCCGGAGACGCCGCCGCCGGCCCGACTGGATTCGCGTTTCGGCGCGCCGCTAGAACTGGAGGAGCTGGATGAGGTTGCCCTCCGGGTCCTTGAACGTGGCGATCTGCGGGCCGTCGGCACCCGGCCGGTTCGGCTCTTCTTGGGATGAATCGTCTCCACGCCATCGGCTGCGAGTACCTCGAGCAACTCCCGCACGGCCGAATGCTCCACTTCACTCGTCACCACGACTCGCTTCTCGGGAGCGGATCCGAGAGCCGAGCGGATCGCCGCGTTGACCGATTCGCTCCCGCCGGAAGTGAAGACGATCTCGTCCGGCTCGGCCCCGATCAGGGAG
>JADFTG010000245.1 GCA_022560365.1 Chloroflexota bacterium
TCCCGCACGTAGGCCGTCTGGATCGTGTACTCGTCATCGGAGAGCGCTCCGACGATGACGGCGCTGGCCGTGTCGCCGGACAGGCTGACGTCGATCAGGTACTTGAACCGGATCTGCTGCAGCAAACCGCCGAGGTTGGCGGCGTCTTCCTCGCCTGCGGCGACGAAGTCGCTGAACTCACAGCGGTCGCGGAACTCCTGCGTAAACGCGTCATAGAGCTCCGGCCACTCGCCGTCTGGCAACGCCTCTACGGACCGTCTGCCCAGGTCGATAATCGCCTGCCCATCGGCGTCTACGGGTTCGAACGGCGTACTCGTGATGGTGGCGTTCGCTGTCGCCTGGACGGCCGCCCCGCCGTCGTCATCGCCGCCTGTCAGCAGGAGCACGAGGCCCAACGCCACGCCCGCGGTTGCCAGGACGACGCCCGTGGCGATTAGCTCCGTGCGGCCAACGATGGGCCGCATCTGATCCCGCTGTCTGCGGCGGCGTCGTTGCTGACGCGAGGACATCAGAAGGGGTTGGGGGCGAGCTCCGTCGGGTCGTCCACCAGCCGTCGCAGCTCGGTCCGCGTCGCGTAGTAGATGGTGCCGTCCGGGGCGACGCGCGTCTCGCCGAAGCAGGAGTTGACGATGACCTCGCTGGCGGTGACCTGGTCGCCGGAGATGGTGAGGGCACGCAGGACGCCATCTGACTGGGTGCCGTCGGCGGCGGCACCCTTCTGGCCCTCACAGACGATCAGAGAGTCGCTAAGAAGCGCGTAAGGGCTGTTGGAGAGGAATGCCAGGCCCGAGACCTCGACGAACGAGACGAAGGCGTTAGGCTCGAGCCCCTCGCGGGAGAAGCGGTGAATGGCCTGGTTGCCGGGCGCCGCCAGGCAGTCGTCGAAGGGGAATCCGCCCATCTCTGGCCAGCCGTAGTAGCCGCCCGCCTCGATGACGTTCAGCTCCTCGCAGCTGATCGTTGTGTTGTCGGTGCCGTAGATGGAGCCGATGGCGGAGAAGGCGAAGGGGAACGGCTCGCGGAAGCCGTAGGCGAAGATGCGTGGGTCGGCAGCCGCATCATCCGCGAAGGGGTTGCTCGTGGCCGCCGCACCGTCCTTCGTCATGCGCAGGAGCTTTCCGACGGGTGTCCCGAGGTCCGTAACCACGTCGGCGTCCTTGTCGAACAGGTCGTAGTCACCGACGCTGGCGTAGAGGAAGCCGTCCAAGCCGAAGTGCAGCTCGCCGTTAGCGTTGTAGCCGGGCGCAAGGTCGGAGGTTTCCGGGAAGTCCTCAGAAATGACTGTGAGGTCCTGGCTGCGGCCGTTGACTTCTGTCATCCGCACGATCTTCGGCCGGGCAACGTCATGTTGTGCGAGCTCGCCGTTAGCGAGCGGGAACGAGACCGTACGCAGGAACTCGGTGTAGAAGGCGTAGACGAAGTGGTTGGCGTCGAAATTGGGGTCGAGAGCCAGGCCGGTCAGGCCCCAGTCCTGTCCCAGCCAGTCCGCGACGACGATCTGCGTGAACGGCTCCGCCTGCAGCGTGCCGTCGGCGTTGATGATGCGGATCGTGCCTTTGATCTGCTCGGCGAAGAAGATGCGGCCGTCAGGCGCGAAGGCGATCGCGCTGACGCTGTCGGCAAGACCGTCGGCGACCACAGTCTCCGCGCGAAGGCCGAAGGCGAACTCCTCGCCGCCGCTCTCGTCGTCGCCGCAGGCGAACGCTGCCAGACCACCGAGGAGCACGACGATGATGCCGAGAAGATACCGACGTTTCATCAAGCAGATGCTAGCAGAGCACCCCTTTACGAGATACGTCGTTACTCAACACGACCGGGGCGCATCCGCGCTTGATTGCTCGCCGTATCTAGCTCAAGTAGACTGTTAGGAAATCTCGTCCACGCGTCGTTGTGCATAGGTTGACCGCTATCCTCAGACACTAGATGGCGAATCTCGAGGCTCACGCCGGCCCTCCACCCGTACCGACCGACCTCGTCAAGTTCTCCGTACGCCTGCCCGGCATCGAGATGCTGCTCGTGGCCGGACTGTTGCTGCGGCTGGGCCTCGCCTTCCTGCCGGGGTTCGGTGTGGACATGGGCACGTTCCAGGCCTGGGCGAACAGCCTCGCCAACGACGGGCCCTGGAACTTTTACAATGAGACGTCGTTCACGGACTATGCGCCAGGGTACATGTACGTTCTCTGGTTCATCGGCGAGGCGAACCAGGTCTTTGGGTTCTCACAAGACCAGTACGAGTACATCCTCAAGATCCCGTCGATCATCGCCGACATCGCTTCCGCGTTCCTGATCTACCGCATACTGGCGGACCAGAAGCCCGGTGTACGCCTGGGCGCAACGGCGCTGTACGTGTTCTTCCCGGCGGCGCTCTGGATCGGTCCGATCTGGGGCCAGGTGGACAGCATTCTCGCCTTCTTCCTCCTGCTCAGCGTTTACTACATCGGCCGCGACAGGCCGGTGCACGGCGCCGTCGCCTTCACGATCGGTTTCTTGATGAAGCCGCAGGCGATCGCCGCCCTGCCGTTCCTGGCGTTCTGGATCCTCCGCGACAACTGGGGTAACTGGCGACCGATTGTGCTCTGTTCTGTCGTTCCGCCGCTCGTCATGCTGGTGCTGATCACGCCGTTCTTCGAGTTTCAGCCGTGGCGTCTGGTTGAGGTGCTGTACGACGCGTCGAACGTTGCGAACTACCGCGTGAACTCGTTCTGGGCGTACAACTTCTGGAACATCGGCGGCCTCTTCGACCAGGGGTTCAAGTGTGACTCCTGTGGGACGGAGGGCACGGAGTGGCTCGGTATCGCGACGCGCTACTGGGGCCTCAGCTTCTTCCTCGTGGCGATGGAGTTTCTGCGCTACCTGATCGGCCCGGCGTCCTATTACAGCTACGCCCTCGGCGAAGTGACGGCCGACTTGT
>JADFTG010000246.1 GCA_022560365.1 Chloroflexota bacterium
ACGCCCTGGTACTGCGCGCCGGCCATCACTGCCGGGAAGACGAAGTGCCGCACGAAGTCGTCCTGCACGTCGCTCCACTCGAAGCTCGCGGCGCCGGCGGCCATCGCCCGCGATTGCAGTTCCTCGCGCTGGCGGTCCATGCCGACGTCGACGGTCAACGCGACGACGTCGTATCCTTTCTCTTCCTTGAGCCAGCGTATGGCGACGGCCGTATCGAGGCCGCCGGAGTACGCCAGAATGATCTTCTCAGCCATTACTTCTCCTCGGATATTTCGCCCAGCACACGCTCGACGATGTCGACGGCGCTGTCCAGTTCTTCTTCGCTCACGGTGAAGGGCGGCACGAAGCGCAACGCCGTCGGCTTGACGCCGTTGATGAGGAGCCCTTCCTCGAGGCAGCGGTTGACGGCGGCTTCCGAGGCCGGGCGGTCCAGCTCGATCGCCCAGATCAGGCCCTTGCCTCGCACCTCGGTGACCATCGGCTGGCGGTCGGCGAGCGAGATGAGGCGGCGCTCCAGGTATTCGCCGCGCTTCGTCACCTGCGCCGGCAAGTCGTTATCAATCATGTACTTGAGCACGGAGTAACCGACCTCGCAGGCCAGGGCGTTGCCGCCGAACGTCGTTCCGTGCTCGCCGGGGCCCAGGAGAGCAGCGCTGTCTTTCATCAGGAAGGCGCCGATCGGCACGCCGCCGGCGAGCGCCTTGGCCACCGCCAGCGCGTCGGGCTCGATGCCGTAGTGCTGGAAGCAGAACAGCTTGCCCGTGCGGCCGGCGCCGGTCTGCACCTCGTCGAGGAGGAGCAGGATGCCCGCCTCGTCGCACCAGCTGCGGACGGCGGGCAGGTAGTCGTCGTCCGGGACGTTGACGCCGCCCTCACCCTGCAACGGCTCGAGGAGCACGGCGACGGTCTTGCCGGTCGTCGCGGCCTTGATCGCCTCGACGTCGTTGTAGGGGACGCGGACGAAGCCCTCAGGCAGCGGCGTGAACGGCGCGCGATAGAGCTCGTTGGCCGAGGCGGCGACCGTTGCCAGCGTGCGGCCGTGGAACGCGTCATCGGCGACGATGATCTCGTAGGCGCCGTCGCGCTTCTCCTTGCCCCACTTGCGGGCCAGCTTGATCAGCCCCTCGACGGCCTCGGCGCCGCTGTTACAGAAGAACGCCTTGTCCATACCGCTGCTCTCGCAGAGCAGCTTCGCCAGCTTGAGCTGAGGCACGGTGTAGTACAGGTTCGAGACTGTGATGAGCTTCTGCGCCTGCCTCGTCAGCGCCTCGACGATGATGGGGTTGGCGTGGCCGAGGCTGGTGACGGCGATGCCACCAACGAAGTCGAGGTACTGCTTGCCGTCGCTGTCCCAGACGACGGTGCCTTCGCCGCGCTCGAGCACCACCGGCAGCCGTTTCGCCGTTTGCAGGTAGTATTTGTGCTCGATCTCGATCCAGTTTTCGGTCTGCATGTTCACTCCTGGCCCACCCTTGTCCCGGCCTGCGCGCCCTCGGCGACGCCGATGAGCGCGTGCTCTTCACGGCCGTCGACGATGACGGCGCGGCTGCCGGCGGCCGCGGCCTGCAGGCAGGCTTCGACCTTGGGAATCATACCGCCTTCGATGACGCCCGTGCCGGTGAGTTCGTGCGCCTCCGCCGCCGAGAGCGACTCCAGGACGCGCCCGCCGGACTTGACGCCGGGGACGTCCGTGAGGAACGCCAGCGCACTCGCGCCCACGGCGGCGGCGATCGCACCGGCGGCCGTATCAGCGTTGATGTTGAGCAGCTGGCCGGTCGCGCGGCCGTCCTTGTACTCGATGCCGACGGGCGCGATCACCGGCACGGCGCCGGCCTCGATGATGCGCAGGACGGGCGTCGGATCGACCGCCGTTATCTCGCCGACGAAGCCGAGCGCCGGATCGCGCACGGACGCCTGCAGGAGGCCGCCGTCAGCACCGGAAAGCCCGATTGCGGAGGCGCCGTGGCCTTCGAGCGCCGCGACGAGCCGCTTGTTCACGAGCCCGCAGAGCACGCCAACGACGACGTCGAGCGAGGCGGCGTCGGTGACACGCAACCCCTTCTCGAACTTCGTCGGCACGTCGAGGCGCTCCAGCCATTCGCTGATCAGCGCGCCGCCACCGTGGACGATCACGGGCCGGACGCCACGGCGTGCCAGCTCCGCCACGTCGGCGAGCGTCGTGTCGTGGTCTCCCAGCGTCGAGCCGCCGATCTTGGCGACGATAATATCCGTCATGATCGCTACGTGGTGTACATGCTGTTCAGCCGCACGAACTCTTCGGTGAGGTCGGAGCCCCAGGCCGTCGCCTCGCCCGTGCCCTGGCCCAGCTCGATGCGCACCAGCACTTCCGCCGGCGCGAGGCAGGCCTTGGCCGCGGCCTCGTCGTATTCCTGCGGCGCACCGTTGCTGTAGAGGCAGACCTCGCCGCCGTCCGGGTGGCGCAGGTAGAGCGCTGTCTTCGGCTCCGACCAGGCGGCGCCGCTGTTGCCGATCGCGGCCAGGATGCGGCCCCAGTTGGCGTCCTCGCCGTAGATCGCAGTCTTGACGCCGATCGACGTCACGACCTCGCGGGCCGCCTTGCGAGCGTCCGCGGGGCTCGCAGCGCCCTCGACCTTCGTCTCGATCAGCTTCGTGCCGCCTTCGGCGTCGCTCACCATCATCCGTGCCATGCTCGTGCAGACGAGCGTCAGGGCCTTCTGGAACGCCTCCGCCTGCGGCTGCCCGGCGGTAATCGTGTCGCCGCCGGCGAGGCCGTTGGCGAGGACGATCGCCATGTCGTTGGTGCTGGTGTCGTTGTCGATGTCGACCATGTTGAACGAGACGTCCACCGCCTCCTGCAGCGCCGACGAGAGGAACGCCTGCTCAACGGGGGCGTCGGTGGTCATGAAACAGAGCATCGTCG
>JADFTG010000247.1 GCA_022560365.1 Chloroflexota bacterium
GGCGCGACTTGAACTCCAGCGTCGCCTCGCCGCAGGGGATCGACACTGCCGGGTGCGTCTCGCCGTCCGCCAGCGCCAGCAGCCGCAACGGCGTCTCGGCCGACACGGTCGATCCTCCCTCGCGCGCGAAGACGGCGCCGACGGCGACCGAGGCGAAGGCGCCGTACACGGTCTTGCCGTCGCGGTCGCCGATGACCCGCATCTCGACGCGCTGCACGCCGTCCACGAAGGCGATCGTGTCCGGGCGCTCGACGAACTGCGGCTCACGCGTGCGCCAATCGTCAGTCTCGACGAACGGGTCGACGACCGGCTGCGGGCCGGACTCGTCATCGTCGATCTGGAGGGCGGACTCGTACATGGGAGTCCAGGGGTCGAGGCGAAGGGTCAGTGGCATCGGCTAGAGGTTCGCGTTTGCGTGCGCACAAGTCAACGGAAGCAGCCGCGCGAATTGTTGGCAAGGCCCAAGTGTCACGCGATGCGGCGATGGGAGACAGAGATCATTCGCCGCAGAAGTCAGTGATTGCGCGCCTCAGCTCGTCAGGGCCTGCCTAGGTCTTCGGCTCTACCCAGAGCCCATAGGCGACTACCGTCTCGTCGCGCCCTTTGACGTTGAGTTCACGTCGCTCTGCAGCCGGATACTTCTCGCCGACGCGCTCGTACACGCTCTGGCCGACCAGCGTCTCCCCCGGTTCGGCGGCACTCTGCAGGCGCTGCGCAACGTTCACGGTATCGCCGACGGCAGTGTAGTCCTTGACGTCGCCGGAGCCGACCCGGCCGACAAAGGCAGTGCCCGTATTGATCCCTATGCGGAGGCAGGCGCCCTCCCAGTCCTTCGGGAACATCTTCGCCGCTTCTCGCTGAATGGTTGCGGCGGCGGCGACCGCCTGCTCGGCGTGGTCTGGCCGGACTATGGGCGCACCGAAGACGGCCATTACGGCATCGCCCATGAACTTGTCGACGATTGCGTCATGCTCCAGCAGGGTGCTTACGCAGCCGTCGAACATCGTGTTCAGCACGCTCGCTACTTCGTCCGGGGCCCGGCCCTCCGAATAGTGCGTAAAGCCACGGGCGTCCGCGAAAAGAATGGTTACGTCCAGTAACCGCTCACCGATTCGTCAGACGTTGCAAAGGTCAGGGTGCTTGGTCAGCGGCAGGACGCCGAAGATCGCCCGGTTCATGAAGCCGAGCGGCCCACGAATCGAGAGACCGCAGACGAGGCAACGCGTCTTTGTGCCAACTTCCGCATGCCGCACTGTCTCGTTTGCCAGCCAATCCCATGGCTCGCGCCCAAAGTGCGTGAGCCTGTACGTCCAGTAGCGGACCTGGGCGAGCGCGCGGGCACGCGGACCCCGATTAGCATTCGGATCATTCATGTGCCGAGTATACGTCCTGGGCCGCGGGTCGTGTAGATTTCATTCGCCGCAGAAGGTGATGATCGCTCGCGCCAGCTCGTCCGGGCGGTCCATCGGCACGAACGTGCCGGAGCCGGGGATCGGCTCGATGCGGGCGTTCGGGAAGTCGGCGGCCATCCGCTCCGCGTAGTGTTTCCCGAAGAACCAGCAGCGGTTGCCCCAGGCCAGCAGCACCGGCTGCTCGAAGTCGCCGAACGACTTCGCGGCCGCCAGCGTGTGCTTGCTGTCGATGCCGCGCAGCACCTTGTTCAGGTCTCGCCGCACGCCGCCGTTGCGAGACGGCGCCAAGAATGAGCGCCGCACGCGGTCGTCGGTCGGCTCTCTGCAGACGAGCCAGAGGAAGAGCCATCGCGCAGGGCGCAGCCGCAGCGATTGCACTGTGAGCCATGTCGCGCCCGGGATCCAGCCCAGCGCTTGCACCGGCCACAGCGGCTTAGGAAGGAAGTTCTTGTAGGCGTCGCAGTTCGTGAGCACGACACGCCGTATCCGCTCTGGGTGGTTCGCGAGCACGATCTGCGTCAGGGCGCCACCTGTGTCGTTGGCGACGATCGTCACGTCCCGCAGGTTCAGCGACGCCATGAAGTCGGCGATGATGCGCGCCAGGCCGGGCGGTGTCAGGTCGGCGTCGCGGTTCATCGCCTCCGCGTGAGCGCCCAGCGGCAAGTCCGGCAGGACGCAGCGGAACCGCTCCGAGAGCGCTGGCAAGACCTTGCCCCAGAGCCCGCCGTGCACCAGCAGCCCGTGGATGAAGAGCAGAGTCTCGCCCGAGCCGGTCTCGCGGTAATGGACGCGGCCCTGCGGCAGCTCGGCGACATGCGTCTCTAGGGTATCCTGATCCATGGCAGGCCCTAGAACGCGCTGACGCCCAGCACTTCGCGGCCGAGCAGCAGCTTCTGGATCTGCGTCGTGCCCTCGTACAGCGAGAGGCCGATCGCGTCGCGTAGGAGCCCCTCGACGGGGTACTCGCGCAGGTAGCCAACGCCGCCGTGCAGCGAGATCGCCGTGCGCGCGGCCTTGACGGCGGCCTCCGTCGCGAAGTGCTTGGCCATCACGACGTGCTTCGTCGCGCGCTCGCCGGCGTCGCGCGTCTGCGCGGCCTGGATCGTCAGCAGGCGCGCCGCTTCGCAGTCGGTCGCCATGTCGGCCACCATCTCCTGGATCAGCTGGTGGCCGGCGATCGGCTTGCCCCACTGCTCGCGCTGGTTCGCGTAGCTCACGCAGGCGTCGAGGCACGACTGGATGATGCCGACGGCGCACGCCGCCGTCGACGTCCGGCCGGACTCCAGCGACGTCTGGGCGATCTTGAAGCCGTCGCTCCGCTCGCCGAGCATGCGGTCGTCGCCGACGTGCACTCCGTCGAAGAAGAGTGCTGCCGTGTTGGAGGCGGTCAGTCCCATCTTGTCTGGAATGTCTTGGCGCTCCAGTCCCGGCGCGTCGCCGTCGACGACGAAGGCGGCGACACCCTTGTGCCGCGTGCCGGGATC
>JADFTG010000248.1 GCA_022560365.1 Chloroflexota bacterium
GTCGTCCTCCGTGCGGTCGAGTCCGGGTGCCTGCCGTAAAGCGGCATCTCACCGCGAAGATAGCGCAGCGCGTGACCAACCGCCAGCGTTCCGCGTCACCCTTTTGACTAACCCACATTTAACACATAGCTAACTGATCCTTAACCGTGCGCTCCGCCCCGGCGATTTAGGATGATATTGCGCGCACGGGATCTCATCGCCGCACCCCCGGATGATCGAGCAAGCTCGGCGCGCTTTTCCTTTTTGAGGGGGCTTTCACTGGGGCTCGGAGAGAGCGGTTGAAGAAGAACGGCGATAAGCGCTGGAACCTCTGGTCGAAGCAAGGCTCGGTCCTTCTCTACATCGCCCTCAGCCCCGATTCCACCGTGCAGGACATCGCCGCCAGCATGGGCCTCACTCAGCGCGCCGTCTGGAGTCACATCGGCGACCTTCGCCGCGCCGGCATGATCCACGTTTGCAAGGACGGCCGCCGCAACCGCTATCGCGTCACCCTCGACGGCCCCTTCCTCCACCCGACCATCCACGGCGTCACCCTGCGCAGTGTCCTCGGGAACCTCCCGCAAGTCGCCTCACGCGAACCCACGGGCGGGACGGCTTCGCGCTAGTCCTCGTCCCGCTTCCGCAGCTTCTCCAGCCACTCCTTGATCCGCGCCTCCGCACCCTGCTCCGTCGGCGCGTAGTATCGGCGCCCCGCCAACGACTCCGGCAGGTGCTCCTGCCCGCTGTAGTGGTCCTCCGAATCGTGGTCATATTTGTAGTCCGCACCGTAGCCCATACCCTTCATCAGCGGCGTCACCGCGTTGCGCAGGTGCAGTGGCACCGGCTCCGATAGCGTCGCCTGCGCGTCCTCCAGCGCCCGCCCGTACGCCGTGCCCACCGAATTCGACTTCGGCGCCGCGGCCAGGTAGATCGTCGCCTCCGCCAGCGGGAAGAACCCCTCCGGCATGCCGATGAAGTGCACCGCCTGCTGCGCCGCCACCGCCACCTGTAGCGCCGCCGGGTCGGCCAGCCCAACGTCCTCCGACGCCAGGATCACCAGCCGCCGCGCCACGAACAGCGGGTCCTCGCCGCCCTCCAGAATCCGCGCCAGCCAGTACAGAGCCGCGTCTGGGTCCGACCCCCGCAGCGACTTGATGAACGCCGAGATGATGTCGTAGTGCCAGTCGCCGGCGCGGTCGTACAACGCCGCCCTATGCTGCAGCGCATCCTCGATGTGTTCCAGCGTCACCTTCCGCAAGCCCTTCGCGTCCGGGGTCGCCGTCTGCGCCGCCAGCTCCAGCGCGTTCAGCGCGATGCGAGCGTCGCCGCCCGAGACACCGGCCAGCGTCGCCAGCGTGTCGCCGTCCACCGCCACTTTCATCGAGGCGATCCCGCGCTCCTCGTCCGCCAGCGCCCGTGTCAGCAACTCCTTGATCTGCTCCGGGACGAGCGCCTCCAGACGGAACACCCGCGAGCGCGACAAGAGCGCCGAGATCACCTCGAACGATGGGTTCTCCGTCGTCGCGCCGATCATCGTCACGATCCCGTCCTCGACGTGAGGCAACACCGTGTCCTGCTGCGACTTGTTGAAGCGGTGGATCTCGTCGATGAAAAGGATCGTCCGCTGGCCCGTCTCACCCAGGCGGTCGCGCGCCTCGCCCACGATGCGCCGCAGGTCCGCGACGCCCGCCGACACCGCCGAGATCGGCTCGAAGTGCGATTGCGTCAGCGAGGCGATGATCCGCGCCAGCGTCGTCTTCCCGGTACCCGGCGGCCCCCAGAAGACGAGCGACGGCACCCGGTCCTCCTCGATCGCTCGGCGCAGCGCCTTGCCCTCGCCGACGATCCCCTCCTGCCCGACGAACTCTTCGAGCGTGCGTGGCCGCATCCGCGCCGCCAGCGGTGCGTGCTTCTCCGCCCGCTCACGCGCCGCCTCCGCGAACATATTGAGCGGGTCCTTGCCGCGGGCCTTGGATGGCATAGCGCGCCAATTATCCCACAACAACTCCGAAGGTCAGGCTTCAGCCTGACACCGTCGGCCAGCGCCGCGGTATGGTCTAGAGGTCGATCCGGAAAGCCTCGTGCGTCTGAACGAAGCCCAGCCGTTCGTAGAAACGGTGCGCCTCCGTCCGCCGCTTGTTGCTCGTCAGCGACAACTTGTAGCAGCCGGCCCGTTGTGCCTCCACGATCGCCTGCTCGATCAGCGCTTCGCCGAGGCGTTTGCCACGTGCGGCTTCGTCCACGACCATGTTCTCGACGATCGCCAGCACCAGCGCGCCTGCAATCCGGCCGTCGTCCTCGGCCACCAGCACGCTCTGCCCCTGCGCCGTCATCCGAGCGAGCACCCTCGCATAGTCCTCGACGCAGGACGGGTCCTCAGCCTCCGGCTCGTCCGGGCGTAGCTGCGCCATCAGCTCAATCAGGCGAGGCAGGTCGGCCTCGTTGGCTGTGCGGATGCTCACGACTCTCAGTCGACCCCCAGGACGTCCCGCGCCAACTCGGCGTCCTTCGCCTTCACCCAGAGCTCGTGTTGATAGGGGATGCTGGGGTACGCGCCGCCGGTTCCCCCGATGATGCGTGACCAGATGCCCGCATGCGTCAGCGCTTGTTGCCAGAGCTGAGCTTCGTTCTCCCCACTGGTTATGCCAATCCGGACCAGCGGCGTTGTCGGGCCTCGTCTCGAAGCTAACGCTCGCAGGAAGAGGAAACCGAGGAAGAGACCGATGACGATCGCAACAAGGACGAAGAAGGAAGCCACGGTGGCCTCCGGCTATTAGCCGGCGTCGGCGGCGAGCGCTTGTTGCGAGGCGCCGGTGCGGCGACGGGGGGTCACCGGCTCGGCTGCAACGCCCAGCTGTGGCAGGGCGGACTTCTTCACGCCCGCGGCGGAGCGCCGCCCGCCGTAAGCCTGGTC
>JADFTG010000249.1 GCA_022560365.1 Chloroflexota bacterium
TCGGGAGCGGAAGGAGTGAGCGCGTGGACGACGTTCTGAAGTACTGCGACGAGCACCACGACGAAGCGCTGGCGAAGCTCGTTGAGCTGTGCCGTTTCGAGACGGTGAGCGCGCAGGGCCGGGCGATCGAAGAGACGGCGGACTGGGTTGCCGGTGAGCTGCGCGAGCTCGGCTTCGAAGTGCAGATCCTGCCGAAGCCGGAAGGTCCGCCGGCGCAGCCGGTTGTCTACGCCGAGGCGAAGGGTGCGTCCTCGAAGACGGTGCTCTTCTACGACCACTACGACGTGCAGCCGGAGGAGCCGCTCGACCTCTGGAAGACGCCGCCGTTCGAACCGGTGCAGAAGGACGGCAAGCTGTACGGTCGCGGCACGTTCGACAACAAAGGCAACATCGCGGCACGCTTCGCCGCGATCCGGGCCTGGCGGGAGGCCCGCGGCGAACTGCCGTGCGGGGTCAAGTTCTGCATCGAGGGCGACGAGGAGATCGGCTCGCCGTTCATGGAAGAGTTCGTCGAGCGGCACAAGGAACTGCTCGCCGCAGACGCCTGCATCTGGGAGGGTGGCGGCGTCACGTGGGAGGGCCTGCCGATGGTCACGCTGGGCGTGAAGGGCCTCCTCTACGTGCAGCTTGAGTGCCAGACGATCGCGCATGACGCTCACTCGTCCTACGGCACGGTCCTGCCGAACGCCGCCTGGCGTCTCATCTGGGCGCTCTCGACGATCAAGGGGCAAGACGAGCGCATCATGATCGAAGGCTTCTACGACGACGTTTGCCCGCTAACGCCGGACGAGCGCGCGGCAGTCGAGAAGCTGCCCGACGATGCTGCCGAGACGCTCAAGTCATACGGCGTCGAGCGATCAACGACAGGCGTCAGCGGCTTCGAGTACAACATCCGGCACCTGTTCGAGCCGACGGCGACGATCGACGGACTGTCTTCAGGTTATGAGGGTGAGGGCCCGAAGACGGTGCTGCCGGCGAAGGCGATGGCGAAGGTGGACTTCCGCCTCGTCAACGACCAGGACCCGAGCGACATCGAGCGCAAGCTACGCGCGCACCTGGACAAGCACGGCTTCGAGGAGATCACGATCACGACGCACGGCGGTGAGCACCCGGCGCGGACGCCCGTAACCGATCCACTCGTGGCGACGATGGTGGAGGCTTGCCGCGGCGTCTATGGCAAGGAGCCGGTGATTCTGCCGACGATGGCTGGCACGGGGCCGCTGTATCCGTTCGTGACGACGCTGGGCCTGCCGACGGCCGATATCGGCATCGGCTACCCCGGCGCCGCGATTCATGCCCCGAACGAGAACATCCGCCTGGAGGACTTTCGCGCCGGCACGAAGGCGATCGCGGCCTTCCTCGGGGCGTTCGGGCGTTAGTGCCCCTCGCCCACGGCCGGCTCTTTGCTCGTCTTGCCGAGGCAGTCGGCGCAGGCGAACTCCAGCGACAGGTACTGGTCGTTGATCCAGACGTCGCCGCAGTCCGTGCCGTCCTGATCCTGGCGCATGCGCAGGTGGAACGGCTCGTGGCAGTTGTTGCAGGTGGCGGCGCGGTCCGGCGCGATGGCTTCGCCGCAGACGCGGCACTGGGTGGTCTCGGTCATTCGTCGTTCCGGATAAGGCCGTCGCGGACAGAGCGCTCTTCGTCCGTGCGCGTCCTGACCTCTCCGTCCAGCTTAGCAGCGCGCAGACGGGCCAACACTTCACCGACGGGCTTCCCCGGCGGGACGCCGAGCGCGAGCAAGTCGTCGCCGCGGAGGAGCGGGCGGACGTTGCGATACCGCGCCATGTAGGCGTGCGCTTGCTCTCGCGCCGCGCCGGATCCGGCGGCAGCCAGCGCCCAGACTGCGGCCGTCGGCTGAGCGGCGAAGAGCGAGACGGTCTCGCTGGGGCGAGCCCCCGATCGCGGCGTACGACCGCGGAGTTCGGTGAGCGCGCGCACGGCATCGGCCTGGCGGCGGGTGAGCGCGAGGCGCGCGATCACGGGCTCGGTCGCTGACTTGGCGACATGCCAGGTGAGGAGCGGCCAGTACGCCGCGGGGACGGCACGCGGTGCGATCTTTCGCAGGCGTTCGAAGGCGGCTGTGAGCTCGCGGTCGAAGTGAAGCGATGGGTGCAGTGTGCGCAGTGCGCCGAGGTTGGCCAGTTGCATGAGGGCGCGTTCGGGCTCGTGCTCGAGAAGCGTTCGGGCGAACTCCTGGTGGACGCGGGCGGGGCTGATCGTCTCCAGGAAAGGGAGGTCGCGGACGAGCAGGTCGTGAGTCGCCTCCTCGAGGCGAAACCCGAGGCGGGCTTCGTAGCGGGCGGCGCGCAGGATGCGCGTGGCGTCGTCCTGGAAGCTTGCCGTGTGCAGGACGCGGATGAGGCCGGCGTCCAGATCGGCGCGGCCGCCGGCAGGGTCGAGCAGCCGCCCCGCGTCAGTTCCGTTGAGAGCGAGCGCCATCGCGTTGATCGTGAAGTCGCGGCGGTGAAGGTCGTCGTCGATCGTCGAGGGACGGACGCTAGGCAGTGCGCCGGCGGCCTCGTACGTTTCAGTGCGCGCGGTGGCGAGGTCGACGTGGGCGCCATCACCGGAAACGGTCGCCGTTCCGAAGCGGGGATGCCGGACGAGCCGGAGGTCAGCCGCTTCCGCCAGGTGCGCGGCAAGGTCGATGGCGTCCCCTTCTACGGCAACGTCGAGGTCGCCTGGCTGCAGATCGAGCAGAAGGTCACGCACGGGACCGCCGACCAGGTAGATGGCAGCGCTGCGCCGGTCTGCCAGCTCGACCAGGCGCGTTAGGGCGCTGGCCTGCTCCGTGGGCAGCGAGGCCAGCAATTTCTCGATGAGTTGAGGGCTTCCTGGCATGTTGTGAGTTTATTGTAGAGTTGTCTGTTGACACGT
>JADFTG010000015.1 GCA_022560365.1 Chloroflexota bacterium
AGCACGTCTGCGGCGGCCCTCTGCTCCTTCTGCCGCAGCGGGACGAGGACATCCGCGGTCATGTCCGGGTCCTCGCTGCCTTTAGAGCCGTCGGTGCAGATGACGTAGTAGAACTCCCAGCCCTGCTGCACCCACGTGTAGACCGTGCCGGCAGCGCCGAATTCGGAGTCGTCGGGATGCGCGGAGATTACGAGCCCGACTTTGGGGCCCTCTTGTTCATCAGTCATGGGCATACGTACGTCCTCTAGTCCAGATCCCATCAGATTGGTTGGCACCGCTCGCTGGGCATCGTCGCGGATTGTACCGGTGTCGTAATACTGTTGACAACCGAACGTATGGTCTCTAGACTTTTGTTTTGGCGAACAAAAGTTCGTTTATCGTCGCCGAGCCGCCCCGGAAGGAAACGAAATGAAGGACCTGTCAACGAAACAGCAGCGCATCCTGAACTACATTCGCGACTTCATTGAGGAGCACGACTACCCGCCCAGCATCCGGCAGATCCAGCAGGCTTGCGACATCAGCTCCACTTCCGTGGTGGATTACAACCTCCGCATACTCGAACGCCAGGGCCACATCAGGCGCGACCGCGAAGTGTCGCGCGCCATCGAGGTGCTTCACGGCGGCCGGCGCGCGCCGCGCGTCGTCCCCGTGCCGATCATCGGCACGATCGCGGCAGGCCAGCCGATCCCCGTACCGTCCGCGGACACCTGGAGCGCCGACATGTCGGATTCGATCGAGGTTGCACCAGAGATGGTGGGTAACCGCGAGAACGTCTTCGCGCTGCGCGTGAAGGGGACGTCGATGATCGACGCGCTGGTCAACGACGGCGACGTCGTGATCCTCGAGCAAGCAGGAGCAGCGCGTGACGGCGATATGGTGGTCGCGTGGCTCAAGAACGAGCAGGAGGCGACGCTGAAAAGGATCTTCCGCGAGGGAGACCGCGTGCGCCTGCAGCCTGCCAACGAGACGATGCAGCCGATCTATACGGACGCCGACAACGTCGAGGTGCAGGGCCGTGTGATCGCCTCGATCCGCCAGCAGATCGCCTGACGCGGCCGACCCGGTATAATGCGACTCGCCCACTGAAGCGCCGGCGGCGTCTCGCTCTCCCGCTGAGAGGCCGGCGGCCCACCCGAAAGGCCGCCCCTTGCAGGACATCATCCTCCGCGTAGAGGACCTCCAGGCCCAATTCGACACGACCGACGGCGTCGTGAAGGCCGTGAACCACGTCTCCTTCGACGTGCCCCGCGGCACCACGCTGGCGATCACAGGCGAGAGCGGGAGCGGCAAGTCGTCGGTGGCGCTGGCGATCATGGGCCTTCTGCCCTATCCGGGCCGAGTTACCGGCGGCAAGATCTACTTCCGCGACCGCGACCTGCTGACCCTCAAGGGCGAGGAGCTGCGCAAGATTCGCGGCCGCGAGATCGCGATCGTCTTCCAGGACCCGAGCACCGGCCTGAACCCCGTGCTCTCAATCGGCGATCAAGTAGAAGAGATCATCCGCACGCACCAGCCGGTTTCCCGGCGCGAGGCGAAGAAGATGAGCATCGAGGTGCTCGGACAGCTGGGGCTGCCCGACCCGGAAGAGATCGTCCGCCGCTATCCGTTCCAACTGTCCGGTGGCATGGCGCAGCGCGTGATGATCGCGATCGCGACGGCGCTCAACCCGTCCGTCCTGATCCTCGACGAGCCAACGTCCGCTCTCGACGTGACGGTGCAAGCGGCGATCCTCGAGGACATGACGCAGCTCCAGGAGCGCCACGGCACGTCGATCATCCTCATCTCCCACGACCTCGGAGTTGTCGCGCAGATGGCGGACAGCGTCGCCGTGATGTACGCCGGAGAGATCGCCGAGTACGCCGACGCCGCGACACTGTTCCGCTCGCCGCGTCACCCGTACACCGCATCGCTGCTGGCGAGCCGGCCGCGCCCGGACCAGGAGAGCAGGGGCCGGCTGGCGGCGATCAAGGGCGCGCCTCCTTCACTGATCGACCTTGCGGACGAGTGCGCGTTCCTGCCGCGTTGTCACAAGGCGACCTCAGAGTGCCGCTCGGAGCCCGCGCCGAAACTGCTCCCGGTCGGGCCGGCCGCCGCGCACGTCGCCGCCTGCTACAACCCGATGTACCGGGAAGACGAGGGCACAGCGGCCAGGAGGAGCGCCTGAATGGCCTCGCGGGAGAGCACGCCTCGTGACCTCTGGAACCGGCTGCGCAACCTGGGCAGGCGCGTCGAGGAGGAGATCTACGACTTCACCGAGGAGGACGCCGAGCGCGAGGAAGAGCCGCGCGGCCGAAACACGCTGATCGCGCTCCTGAACGGGTTCTTCACGATGTGGAGGGCGACCCAGGCCAGCAGCGCCGAGCGTACCCTCGGGTCGCTTGCCGGCATCAGCGTCGTCTGGCTCGTGGTCGTCGACCGCGGGTTCGGCTTCAAGCGGACGTGGGCGCGCATACTGGCGGCGACGTTCGTCACGATCTGGTTCGTGCCCGGCCTCATCGCCGCAACGTGGACGGTCTGCGCCAACCTCGGCGTCGTGAACATGCGGCGCATCCGCTCGTGGCCGCTGATGCTCACTTTCGCGGCATCAGGCCTGATCGCCTTCCGGGCCGTCTTCAGCGAGCTCGCCCACCACGAGTTGCGCCCGATCCGCAGCCGCCGCGACGACGACTAGCCGACGCAGGCGCCAAGCGACCTGCGTTCCAGACACGTGCGTGCTAGACTCGATGCCGTTGACCCACTAGCGCTTGATGGGAGAAAGCATGGCTGACAGGAGCTACAAGATCGCCGTCCTGCCAGGCGACGGCACAGGCCCGGAGGTCGTCCGCGAGGGCCTCAAGGCGCTTGAGGCGGCGGCCGCCAAGACCGGTTTTCGCTACGACCTCGAACACTACGACCTCGGCGGCGACCGCTACCTGAGCACGGGCGAGATCCTGCCTGACTCCACGCTCGAAGAGCTGCGCGGCTTCGACGCCATCTTCCTCGGCGCGATCGGCCACCCGGAGGTGAAGCCGGGCATCCTCGAGAAGGGCCTCCTCCTGCGCCTGCGCTTCGAGCTCGACCAGTACATCAACCTGCGCCCGGTCAAGCTCTACCCGAACGTCGACTGCCCGCTGAAGGACAAGGGGCCAGAGGAGATCGACTTCGTGGTCGTGCGCGAGAACACGGAGGGGCTGTACAGCGGGATGGGCGGCTTCCAGTACAAGGGGACGCCGCAGGAGGTGTCGACGCAGATCCACATGACGACCCGCTTCGGGGCCGAGCGCGCGATCCGCTTCGCCTTCGACCTGACCCGCAAGCGCAACAAGGACAAGCAGCTGCACCTGGTGGGGAAGACGAACGTGCTCACGTTCGTGCACGACACGTGGTGGCGCGCCTTTAACGAGGTGGGCGAGGCGGACTACCCGGACATCCGCCGCGAGTACGCACACGTGGACGCGACGGTCATGTGGTTCGTGAAGAACCCGGAGTGGTTCGACGTGATCGTGGTCGAGAACATGTTCGGCGACATCATCACGGACCTGGGCGCGATGATCCAGGGCGGGATGGGGATCGCCGCCGGCGGCAACCTGAACCCGAAAGGGGTTTCGATGTTCGAGCCGATCGGCGGCAGCGCCCCGAAGTACACGGGGCAGGACGTGATCTGCCCGCTGGCCGCGATCGCCGCCGTCCAGATGATGCTGGAGCAGCTGGGCGAAGAAGACGGCGGCGCCCGCATCGAGAAGGCGATCATCGAGGCGCTGGGCAGCGGCCAGATCAAGTCGCTCTCCGCCGGCAAGATGGGCATGGGCACGGCGGAGATGGGCGACCTGGTGGCGGGGCTGATTTAGGACGAGTACATGGCCGAAGAGATCGGTGAATCTCTCGTAGGCTCATACCTGCGCCTGATAAAAGGCTGCGAGATCGTCACCTATAACCAGCGCCTATCGAAAGAGCCTAATGAAATGGGTGAGACGGATGTGCTCGCCATCGACCTAGATACCAAAACGGTCTACCTCTGCGAAGTGGTGACGCACATCCTTGGCATGCTCTACGGTTCGGGCACTGAGGCGACCTTGTCGCGGGTGCGGCAGAAGTTTCAGAGACTTACCGAATATGGTCGACGTGCGTTTCCCACTCACGAACGAATCTACATGCTCTGGTCGCCGTATGTGCCAGTGGGAAAGGTGACGACCGGACTACAGCAACTCATCGACGATCTGGCAGAGGCCGACGATTCGCTCGAGCTTCAGATTAACCAGGAGTACACGCGGCGAGTGGGAGAACTCCAAGAACGCGCCCGCCTAGATACGAAGAATTATGGTGAGCCGTTCTTTCGCGCCCTGCAGATCATCGAACATCTCCGGCGTTAGCAACCAATCTCAGTCGAACACTACGGTCTTGTTGCCGTAGACGAGGATGCGGTTGCGCAGGTGGAGGTCCACGGCGCGGGCGAGGACGGTCTTCTCCAGGTCGCGGCCCTTACGGACGAGGTCGTTGACGGAGTCGCGGTGGCTGACGCGGGCGACGTCCTGCTCGATGATCGGGCCCTGGTCCAGCTCCGGCGTCACGTAGTGGGCCGTCGCGCCGATGATCTTGACGCCGCGCTCGAGCGCCTGGTGGTAGGGCCGGGCGCCGGCGAAGGCGGGCAGGAACGAGTGGTGGATGTTGATGATGCGGTTCGGGTAGCGCTCCACGAAGTCCGCGCTCAGGATCTGCATGTAGCGGGCGAGCACGACCGTGTCGATATCCCACTCCTCGAGTAGCTTTCGCGCCACGTTCTCCTGTTGCGCCTTGTTGTCGGCGGACACGGGCAAGCAGTGGAAGTTGATGCCGTAGCTCTCGGCGATCTCGCGCTGCTCCTCGTGGTTGCTGATGACGAGCGGGACCGTGCCGCGGAGCTCGCCCATGCGCCAGCGGCCCAGCAGGTCGTAGAGGCAATGCGGCAGCTTCGAGACGAAAAGGGCGACACGCGGCTGGTAGTCGCTGAAGTGCAGCGTCCACTGCATGCCGAAGCGCAGGACGATCGGCTTGAACGTCGCCTCGATCTCCTCACGGGCGACGTCGAACCCCTCCAGCTCCCACTCCACGCGCTGCAGGAAGACGCCCTCCTCCTGGTCCGTATGCTGGTCGGCGTGAATGATGTTGCCGCTGTTGCGGTAGAGGAAGTCGGACACGGCCGCGACCAGGCCCTTCTGGTCGCGGCAGGAGATGAGCAGCGTCGCGGTGGTTGGTTCGTCTGTCATGCCGTCTTAGTGGACGGAATTATAGCAGCGGATGTTATAACGCCAAGACCCGACCTCTACAGCCGCTCGTAGTCGAGGATCGCCACAATCGTCTCCCAATCGTGCGAGCCACGATCTGGCTTACGGCGCAGCGTCGTGCGCGGCGTCTTCAGCCCGTCGTTGTCCCGTGTGCCAGTGTCGTGAGTCATGGAGCCACGAGTATACAGCGCCCAAGGCGGCTTCGGTCACCTTTTTCCGCCACAAGCGTTCCGATACACTGAGTGCACCATGAGTTCCGCCAAAGAGACGATCGAGCTGTACGACACGACGCTACGGGACGGCACGCAGATGGAGGGCATCTCGCTCTCCGTCTCGGACAAGCTGAAGATCGCGCAGCAGCTCGATGAGATCGGCGTGCACTACATCGAGGGCGGCTGGCCGGGCTCGAACCCCAAAGACGCCGAGTTCTTTGCGAAGGCGGGCGACCTGAACCTGCACAACGCCAGGCTCGCTGCGTTCGGTTCGACACGCAAGGCCGGCAAGGAGGCCAAGAACGACCCCAACCTGCGCGCCCTGATCGAGGCGCGAACACCCGTCGTCACGCTCGTCGGTAAGGCGCACGACAGGCACGTCACGCACATTCTGGAGACGACGACCGAAGAGAACCTGGCGATGCTGGCGGACTCATTTCGCTTCCTCAAGAGCAAGGGCGTGACCGCCTTTTTCGACGCCGAGCACTTCTTCGACGGATTCGCCTCCGACAAGGACTATGCGCTGCAGTGCCTGAAGACGGCCGCGGGAGCCGGCGCCGACTGCGTGGTGCTCTGCGACACGAACGGGGGCACGGTGCCGTCCCAGATCGCCGAGATCGTGCGGCACGTCGTGTCCGAGGTGCCGTGCCGGGTGGGAATACACGCGCACAACGGCGCTGATGTGGCGGTCGCCAACACGCTGGTGGCGGTGGAGGCGGGAGCAACGCACGTACAAGGTGCGGCGAACGGCTACGGCGATATGAGCGGCAACGCCAACATGTTCAGTATCATCGCCAACCTCAAGCTCAAGATGGGTGCAGACGTCGTCAGCGATGCACAGCTGCAGAAACTGACGGAGGTCTCGCACTACATCAGCGAGCTGGCCAACATGCCTCCGAGCGCCCGGCAGCCCTACGTTGGTTCGGCCGCCTTCGCGCACAAGGCCGGGCTGCACGCCGCTGCGGTCGTCAAGGAGCCGTGGTCGTACCAGCACATCGACCCGGCGGAAGTCGGCAACGACACGCGCATCCTCGTTTCGGAGCTGGCCGGGCGGCGCAGCATCATCGCCAAGCTGGAGGAGCAGGGCCTGCACCTGGACCTGAACGAGGACGACGTGCGCGAGATCCTCGAGCGGGTGAAGGTGATGGAGGCGCGAGGCTTCGTCTTCGAGGGTGCGGAGGCTTCGTTCGAACTTCTCGTGCGCCGCAGCCGCCCCGATTACCGCGCCTGCTTCGAGCTGGTCGACTTCATGATCGTCGAGCGCCGTCACCACGACCCAGGGGACGATGACCGCGAGATGATCTCCGAGGCGATGGTCAAGCTCCGGGTCGGCGAGCGCGTGCTGATCACGGCGGACGAGGGGAACGGCCCCGTCAACGCGCTGGACGGCGCCGTGCGCAAGGCGCTGGCTGAGTCGTACCCGGACATCCACTCGATCCACCTGGTGGACTACAAGGTGCGCATCATCGACTCTGCCGCCGGCACCGGCGCTTCCGTGCGAGTGCTGATCGAGTCCACGAACGGCAAAGACACCTGGACGACGGTCGGTTCTTCGACGGACATCATCGAGGCGTCGTGGCTGGCGCTCGCGGACAGTCTCGAATACTGGCTCATCCGCCACGCCGCGCCGTAACCTGGGGCCAGAGCCGACGTTTTCATCGGCGTGATCCGTGTGACTGAACGACTCCCGCTAATCGCCTTCGCCATCGGCCTGGCCACATTCGTGGCGATGGCCCTCCTTGCCGCCTCCAACGACACCTTCGCGGGCGACCTCTGGTCTGCCCGTCAGTTGCAGTCGATCGAAAGCGCCATCGTCGCCACGCCGCTGGACTGGACGGAGGACCTCGCGCAATCACCGCTCGTGATGATCGTGGCGGGCCTGGCGGCGCTCACGTTCCTTCTCGCCAAACGCTGGGAGGCGGCGGTCCTTATGCTGGGCACTCAAGTCGCGAGTGCCGTCGTCCCGGTACTCAAGGTGGCGATCGAGCGGCCGCGCCCCTCACCAGACCTCGTGAGCGTTTCTAGCGCACCGGCGGACTTCTCGTTCCCCAGCGGCCACTCGTTCAGCGCTATGCTCACCTTCGGCATGCTGTTCTATCTCGTGAGCGTCCACGTGCGTCCGGCCGTGCCGCGTGCCGCGCTGCAGGCCGCCTGCGTCTGGGTGGTCGTCGCGACAGGCGTGGAGCGGGTATACGCGGGCCACCACTGGCCCAGCGACGTTCTGGGCGGGTTCCTGGCTGGCGGCCTCTTCCTGGCGCTCTTCGTCTGGCTGCACGCCAGTCACGTCCTGGGCGGGCTGAGAGGCCGCGCCGGGAGCCAGGAAGCCGCCGTGCCGACGCTCAGAGGGGGAACGGGGTCCGCATGAACTGGCTCGACATCCTGATCATCGTCGCCCTCATCGGCTTCGTGGGCGCGGCCTACTCCGCCGGGCTGATCCGGGAGATCGTCACGCTGACGGCCGTCGTCGCCGGCATCGTGATCGCGGGTACGCTGTACGACAACCTGGCGAGCGATGTCCTCGTTTTCATAGACAACGACAGCGCGGCGGAGGCGGTATCGTTCCTCGTCCTGTTCGGGGCCGTGTACATCTTCGGCCAGATCGCCGCTTACATGCTGAAAAGGGGAGCGTCGCTATTGATGCTAGGCCTGTGGGATAAGTTGGGCGGCGCTGTGTTCGGGCTGATCAAGGGTCTGTTCATCGTCCAGGTACTGCTGCTGGTTTTCGCGGCGTACCCCAGCCTGGGCCTCCAGGGAGCCGTCGGAGGCTCGGAGCTGGCCCGGTACTTCATCGACGACTTCTCGCTCCTGCTGAACCTCTTGCCGCAGGCGTTCGAAGACCGCATCGACGCCTTCCTGGGCGCAGCGGGGAATTAGCGCTTAACCGCTCAATTATTGCCGCCTCTCAAATCTGTCTGATAGTATTGAAATCCGGTGGTGATTCCGCATGGGGCCACGTTTACCAGTACTAGTGCTCAATCAGAACTTCGAGCCGCTGAACGTTTGCAACGTCCGGCGCGCTCTGGTTTTGCTTGGCCGCGATAAAGCAGAGACCATCGAAAACGGCCGCGGCTACCTGCACAGCGCCACCGATATCTTCGAGATACCCTCCGTCATCCGCCTCGCCTATCTGATCCGCCGTCCCCGGCCGCAGGGGCGCCTGACGCGGCGCGACATCTTCCTGCGCGACCAGTTCACTTGCCAGTACTGCGGCAATCAGTCGAAGGACCTGACGCTGGACCACGTGCTCCCGCGTCATCGCGGCGGGACGCACGAATGGGATAACGTCGTCGCTGCTTGCAAGCGCTGCAACCACAAGAAGGCCGGCCACACGCCTGACGAGGCGCGCATGTACCTGCGCCGCGAGCCCTACCAGCCCACCTACAGCTACTTCCGCACCTTCTACCACTACCTCGAGCGCAACGAGGGCTGGCGGAAGTTCATCCCGGCGATCGCCGGCGAGCCGGACTTCGGCTTCGCCTAGCGCGACCAATTTCGATACTCCGAGGAGGGATTCGGATGCCAAATTCCGACGCAGCGCCGGGCCCGCTCGCGGAAGCGAACGTGGGTGAGGTCATCATCTATGTCCGGGATCTGCCAACGATGAAGCGGTTTTACAGCGAAAGGCTGGGGTTTCGTGTCGACGCTGACCGGGGTCGCCTTGTTGCCCTGAAGGGCGGCGCTGGGGCTGAGATCGTGCTCCATAGCGGGCGCAGCGACGATGCCACGAGCGACCCGCAGTGGCTCCTGCAGATCATCGTTGAGGACATCGACGAAGCTGTCGCTGAACTCAAGAAGCGCGGCGTTGACGTGAGCGGCATCGAAGACCGCCCCTATGGGAGATACGCACGGTTCGTTGACCCCGAGGGCAATAGGCTAGGTCTCGAGCAAGCCTAAATCGTCAGAGACCGGCGTCACACCTGACAGCCACGGCAGAAGTTCGTCTCGCGCCCACCCGACTTGATCGACGTGAATCCTGTGGCCGCAGCGCGGGCAGTCCTCGTCACCCTTCTTGTGCACACGGAGATGATCCCTGTACATCTTGACCGGTAGGCCCTTCTCTTCCGTCAGCTCGGTCACGATGGGAGTCGCCCAGGCCATGGTGTTGCGGATGGCGTGGAAGAGCTTGCGCAGGTCCTCCTCCGGGATGTCTGTGCGCTTGCGGAACGGGTGCAGGCCGGCCTCCCACAGCACCTCGTCCGAGTAGGCGTTGCCGATGCCCGCGACCATGCGCTCTTTCGTGATGATGTTTTTGATCATGCCACGCCCCTTCATCATCACAGCCAGGAAGCCGTCTTCGTCCAGGTCGGGGCTCATCACGTCCGGGCCCATCTCCGTCCAGCGCGGGACGTGCTCGGCGAACTCCTCCTCGCGGACGAGGAAGGCGCGCCCCATCATGCGGTCGTCGAAGTAGCGCAGGTCCATGTCGTTGTCGAGGTGCAGGATCCAGGCCGTCTTCGAGCGGCGCCGGTGCTTCGGCTCGACGTACTGGTAGCGGCCGGCCAGCATCGCGTGGACGACGAGGAAGTCGCCGCTCTCGAACGGAAACATGAGGAGCTTGGCGTGGCGGTAGACCGGCTTGAAGGCCTGGCCCTTCATTCGCTCCAGGAACTCCGCCGATGCCTGATCGAATGGTGTCGCGAAGAAGTCAATATCAAACGCCTGAGCAAAGGCGAAAAGCACCTCTATTTCATCGAGACTGAGCCAGTCGGCGAAGGAAAAGTACTTGGGTTGGCGCAGGCGCACTAGCTCTTCCATCTTGCTTGCTTGAGGCTCTGAAGGATGGAGTATCAAGCCACGGTCCAGGTCTTTGAGCATGCAGCTCACCGTTTCAATCGAATCGGGCTTATTCGTGCCGATGACCCCGGTCGGACCACGCTTAATCCAGCCTGAGCAATACTCACCCACCACCGGTTGCCGGTTGTCTGGGTCGATGACCCGCCCGTTCTGGTTCTGGATGACACCCCAGCGCTCATTGAAGGGCACCCCTGGCAGCGCATCTCCTCGATAACCGACGGAGCGGAAGACCAGGCCGACCGGCAGCTCCTCAAAGCGATCGGTGGCCTTCGGGCTTGGCGTGCCTGCGGCGGTAGCCTGCAGGACATTCTTCACAAGACGCATCGCGACGACCTGGCCCGTAGCGTTGCCAATGAGTTCGACCGGCGAGACCAGAAAGCGGATGATCAACCGACGAGCTTTTTCGGTGGACTTCCGTGCCGCATACGCCTGCAGTATCTCTACCTTCTTTCGGGTGGCCCGATCATCACTAGTTGCGAGCGCGTCCCGACTTACATCGTCCAGCTTCGCCTCGTCTCGGAGGACCATGGTATCCGCGTCGGACAGGTTGCCCAGCTCCTTGATCTCAGGATTCGTGAATGCCGCCTGCGCGGGCCCGCGCCGGCCCAGCAAGTACACTTCTCTAATACGGCTCTTGCTCAGGGCTTCCAGGGCGTGGCTCGCTATGTCCGTGACGGCCAATTCCTCGGAAGTGAGGCACAAGATGCGGGCCACGTCCACCGCAACGTTGCCAACCCCGACGATCGCAGCCCGCTCCTGGGAGAGATCGAATTGACGGTCACGGTAATCGGGATGCCCGTTGTACCAGCCGACGAACTCGGTCGCTGGGTGGCTGCCTTTCAGGTCCTCGCCGGGAATGTCCATTCGCTTGTCCGTCTGTGCCCCGGTCGCGTACAGAATCTGATGGAAATGTCTCCTCAGGTCAGACAGATCTATCTCCTTGCCGAATTCGACGAATCCGTAGAAGCGGAACTTTGGATGGGAGGCGATTTCAGCATAGATCCTGGTCACGGACTTGATCTTGTAGTGATCGGGAGCGACGCCGGCACGGACCAAGCCGTATGGTGTCGGGAGGCGTTCGAACATGTCGATTTCGACGTGAAGACCGTCTT
>JADFTG010000250.1 GCA_022560365.1 Chloroflexota bacterium
GTGCGGCCCCGGTGCCGGTGCCGCCGCCCATGCCGGCGGTGATGAACCCCATCTCCGCATCGCTGAGGGTGTCCTTGAGCTCGTCGCGGGACTCCTCGGCGGCGTCACGGCCCTTGTCCGGGTCGCCGCCGGCGCCGAGCCCCTTCGTTACCTGCTCGCCGATGCGGATCTGAACGTCGGCGTCGCAGCGGGCCAGCGCTTGCTGGTCCGTGTTCACGCCGACGAACTCAACGCCGCCGATCCGGGCTTCGATCATGCGGTCGACGGCGTTGCAGCCGCCCCCGCCGATGCCCACCACCTTGATCGGCGGCAGCCCATCCAAGTCGTACTTCATGCGATCCTCCCTTCGCCTTCTGCGCTCTGAACGTTCACTTCGGTATCAGCGTCCTGATCCATTTGCCAGCGGCCCCTGCGAATCCGCCCAGGTTAACGCCCGGCATCTTCAGGTTCAGCTTGCCGTGGCCGTTTCCATTCCCGTTGCCGTTGACGGCGCCTTCCTCGGCCGCTGCCCAGTGCAGCAGACCGACGCTTGTCGCGTAGGCCGGGCTGTTCAGCGAGTCGGAAAGGCCCTGCACGCCAATCGGCATGCCAGTGCGGACAGGCATGCGCAGCACCATCTCCGAGAGTTCGATCAACCCCGGCAGCTCCGCGGTGCCGCCAGTGAAGACGAGCCCCGCGGCGACCATGTCGTCGAAGCCGGCGCGCTTGACGTCGATGTAGATCATCTCCAGGATCTCCTCGATGCGTGCCTGCAGGATTTCGGCGATGCGGCGCCGCGACACTTCTTTCGTGCGCTGCCCGCCGAACGCCTCCATCTCGACGATCTCTTCGGCATCGATCCTGCTCGGCATGCAAGAGCCGTACTCCAGCTTCAGCTCCTCAACGTGTGAGAAGGGCCCGCGCAGCCCGGCGACGAGGTCGTGCGTCAGGTGATAGCCGCCGACCGGGATGATGGTCGTGTGGAAGACGCTGCCCTCCACGAAGACGGCGATCTCCGTCGTGCCGCCGCCGATGTCGGCCAGGATCACGCCCTGCTCCTTCTCCTCGTCCTCAAGCACGGCCTCAGCCGCGGCCAGCGGCGAGAAGACGAGCATCTCCACCTGCACGCCGGCGCCCTCGACGCACTGCGTCAGGTTCTGGATCGCCGTCACGGATCCGGTGACTATGTGCGTGTCCATGTCCAGCCGCCCGCCGTACATGCCCACGGGGTCCGTCACTTGCTCCTGTCCGTCGACGACGAAGAAGCGGGCGATGCTGTGCAGCACCTCGCGGTTCGTCGGCAGGCTCAGGTCGCGCGCGCCCTCCAGCGCCCGCTCGACGTCTTCTTCCGTGATCGGGCGCTGCTTGCCCGGGATCGTCGAGGTGCCGCGGTTGTTGAGCGACGTCGCGTGGTTGCCGCTGATGCTGACGTAGGCGGAGACGATCTTCGTCCCGCTGGAGCGCTCGGCCCGCTCGATCGACTCGTTGATCGCCGCCGTCGCGCCCTGGATGTTGTCCACCATTCCCTTCTTGACGCCATCCGCCGGCGTGATGCCGATGCCCAGAACCCGCAAGTCATCGTCAGGCGTGGCCTCCGCGACGAGGGTGCAGATCTTGCTGCTCCCCACGTCGATCGCGGCCAGTACGTTGTCCTTCACAGCATCACCTCCACTCGCCTCACTGGAACGATGGCCTGTCCCCGAAGCGCAGGTCCAGCACATGGCCGGTCATGTTCGCCCGGCCCAACTGCGCCTCGATCTCCCGCCAGACGGCGAGCTTGTACTCCATGTCCTGGCTGTCGCCCAGCACGACACGATACCCGCTGTCGGTCGTGATCGTGAGTCCGCGGTCGCCGGACCACTCGAACATGGCGACGTTGAGCGACAGCTCTGCCGGCACGCGTTCCGTGAGCGAGCGCGCCAGCGCCACAGCGTCCTGGTCTACGATCTGCCCTGGCTCCAGGCCGACGTCAGCGCCGGAGACTCTGATCACCGGCGCCGCTTCTGGCGCATCGCCTACAAGCACCACGCCCTCCTCGTCGACGGTGTAGGCTCTGGTGCCGGCTTGCCAGACGGCCCATGGCGTCCGCTCGACGATCGCGATACGCACCGTCTGCGGCCAGGCGCGCGTGATCGTCGCTTTCTTCACCATCGGCAGCTCTTCCACGCGCGATTCGGCCGCGCTGAGGTCCGCTGTGAGGAGCGAAGCCCCGTCCAGCCCGGCCAGAGCCTCGATGTCGGCTGTGCTGATCGTCGTCGCGCCGCCGATCTCGATCTCGCGCACCCGCAGCGCCGGCGAGAAGTACAGCGCGACGAGCCCGGCGAAGACGCCGGCGAACGCCAGCACCGCACCGATCCGCCGCCAGCGGACGCGCGACAGGCGGCGCTGCGTGCGGTCGTCCAGTAAAACCTCGCCGCGAACGGCCTTCGCGCGGCGCTTGGCGGAGAACGGCGACCCGCGCCGCTTGCGGTCAGCCACGGGGCTTCTCCTGATAGCGCTCGAGTCCCAGCTCGATCAGCCGCGTGATCAGGTCGCTATAGGAGAGCCCGGCGTACTCCCAGAGCTTCGGGTACATGCTCATCGGCGTGAAACCCGGGATCGTGTTCACTTCGTTGAGGAAGAAGCGCGCCTCGGGCGTCAGGAAGAAGTCGACGCGCGCCAGCCCGGCGCAGTCGATCGCCTTGTACGCCGCGACCGCCGTCTCGCGCAGCCGGTCCGCGAGGGCCTCCGGGATGTCCGCCGGGATGTGCAGGCTGGTCGCGGGGTCATCGTACTTGGCGCGATAGTCGTAGAACTCCGTCTCGTAAGTGATCTCACCCACCGGCGAAGCCTCCGGCTCGTCGTTGCCGAGTACCGCCACTTCGACCTCGCGGCCCTCACT
>JADFTG010000251.1 GCA_022560365.1 Chloroflexota bacterium
GCGGCACTAGGCTTACCCTTTGTTCCACAGGCGGCCGCCGTAGCGTGCCTGATCGCCGAGGTGTTCTTCGATGCGCAGGAGTTGGTTGTACTTGGCCACGCGATCCGTTCGGCAGAGGCTGCCGGTTTTGATCTGGCCGGCGTTCGTCGCCACCGCAATGTCGGCGATGGTCGTGTCTTCGGTTTCGCCCGAGCGGTGCGAGATGATGGCATTGCAGCCGTTGCGCATGGCCAATTGAATCGCATCAAACGTTTCGGTGAGCGTGCCGATCTGATTGACCTTGATCAGGATGGCGTTGGCGGACTTTTCGCGCAGGCCGCGCTCGAGGCGTTTGACGTTGGTCACGTACAAGTCGTCGCCCACGAGCTGCATCCGATCGCCCAACCGAGCCGTGAGTTTCTGCCAGCCGGCCCAGTCGTCTTCGGCCAAGCCGTCCTCGATCGATCGGATCGGATACTTCTCGGCCCAGCTCGCCCGGATGCAGCGCAAGCTGGCGGAGGAGCCCGCCGACGTGTTCTTCATCTCGTCCTACATGCCCGACCTCGGCATGATCATCCGCACCATCCGGCTAGCCGGCATCGACCTGCCGATCGTGGGTGGCGATTCCTATGACGACACAGGGTTGTTCGACGCTCTCGGCGAGAAGTTCGGTGACGACATCTACTTTGCCACCCATGGCTACATGGCCCCGGGCTCTGCCCCCGGCATGGAAGAGTTCCTCGCGCTGCACGAGCAAGTGTATCCGGACGAGCCGCTGACGTCGTTCGTCGCCACGGGCTGGGACGTCGTTCAGATCATGGCCCAGGCCGTCGAGATCGCGGGGACGACCGATGGCGCTGCGGTGGCGAAGGTGATGGAGGACAACGTGTTCAACTTCCTCACCGGGTCCATGGATTGGTCGAGCGCGGAGACCGGGCACGAGCCTGATAAGTCGGTTGCGCTTATCGAGCTACAGGACGGCAAGACCACGTTTCTCGGGTGGACGCGGCCAACCGACGTCCCGAAGCCCGACTATCTTATAAAGTACCTCGAACGGCAGGAATCGGACTAAGTCGTGCGAAGGGGTCGGCGGCCGCCGGCCCCTTCCCCCTTGCGGCACGTTTCGGGCCGACGTGAAGGGGATCAAGCGGAATGGTGGCCGATTCGATCAGCTCTGAGCACGGCGTCCTCGTCATCGAGTCGGTGTCGAAGTATTTCTACCAGCTTTGCGCCGTCGACAACGTCAGCCTGTCCCTGAAGCGGGGCGAGATTCTGGGGCTGATTGGGCCCAACGGATCGGGCAAGACCACGCTTATCAACATCGTCACGGGCGTGCTCCCGCCCACCGCTGGACGGGTCGTGGCCGACGGCGTCGACATCACGGGCTGGAAGTCCTATCGGATCGCCCGAGCGGGGCTGGCGCGCACCTTCCAGCGGGTGCGGCTGTTCGGCGGGCTGAGCGTGGTGGAGAATATCATCGTCGCCGCCATGAGTGTGGGCGTCGGGCGCCGCGAAGCATTCGAAGACGCCCGCGCCCTGCTTGCACAGCTGAGGATGGAGCATTGTGCCGATCTCCCCGCTACCGCGCTTCCCTTTGGACACGAGCGCTTGGTAGAGGTGGCACGCGCCTTGGCGATGCGGCCGAAGTTCCTCTTGTTAGACGAGCCGGCTGCCGGCCTTAACGAGGAAGAGAGCGGGGAGCTGCTCCGACGCCTGTCGGCTATTCCGGCGGAGCAGAACCTGGGCATGCTGATCGTCGATCACGACATGCACCTGATCATGCGGCTCTGCGACCGGTTGCACGTGCTGGACTACGGGCGGACCATCGCGGAAGGCACGCCGGAGGAGGTGCGCACCGTGACCGAGGTCGTCGAGGCCTACCTGGGCACGGCCGCAGCGGAGGAGGGGTATGCTCGAACTTAAGGACGTGCACGCCCAGTACGGCGCGATCGTCGCCCTCAGAGGCGTGTCGATCCACGTCGCCGAAGGCGATCTCGTCGGGCTCCTCGGGGCGAACGGCGCGGGCAAGACCACGACGCTGTTGACCATCGCCGGAGTCATCAAGCCGAGCCGCGGGGAGATCACGTTCCGCGGTGTCTCCCTGGCCGGCCTGCCGCCCGAGATGATTGTCCGCAAGGGCATCGCAATGGTGCCCGAGGGTCGCGAAATCTTCCCGACCCTTACCGTGCAACAGAACCTCCGGCTCGGCGCCTTCATCCGCCGGAACCGCGTGGAGTACCGGCACGACCTCGAGGAGATGGGGGAGCTGTTTCCGATCCTCGGCGAGCGGATGCATCAGTCCGCGGGGACGCTCTCCGGTGGCGAGCAGCAGCAGCTGGCGATCGCCCGCGCGCTCATGTCGCGGCCGCGGCTGTTGATACTTGACGAGCCGTCGCTGGGCTTGGCGCCGCGGCTCGTCGACCAGGTCTTCAGGCTGATCGCCAGGCTGCGTCGCGAGGGGATGACGATCCTGCTCGTGGAGCAGAACGTGATCCAGACCCTCAGGATCGTCGACCGCGCCTACCTGATCAGCATGGGACAAGTCGAAATGTCCGGGACGCCCGAGGAGCTCAAGCGCCACGTGGACATGGAAAGCGTCTACCTTGGTGCCACCGTGGCCGCGAGAGGCGGCGGACAGGGTCGCGGCGCGCCATGAACGAAGCGATCCGGTTCATCGTCGATGTGGCGAGTTTGGGCAGCCTGTACGCGCTGATGGCCCTCGGCCTCGTGCTCGTGTACGGCATTCTGCGGCTCGTCAACTTCGCGTACGGCGAGCTGATCATGATCGCCGGCTACACCCTGTACCTGTTGAGCGGCAGCCCCTTGCCCTGGCTGGTCATGGCGGCCTGCGCCGTGGTC
>JADFTG010000252.1 GCA_022560365.1 Chloroflexota bacterium
GCATACGCTAACGCCGGCGCCGTCGGGCCGGTACTCGCCGGGCAGCGGCGAGGGGGCCGCGTCCGGTTCGCCCGGTGCGCCCCAGGGGCCCTCGCCGTGGTCCCGGAGGTGGGCGGCGAGACCAGCCGGTGTGAGGCCGGACGGCGACGCAGCGGAGAGACAGGCGCGGCTGGCGGCGAGCCGAACGTCGGCGTGGGCGGTCGGTGCGTCCGGGTGGCGAAAGCGGTCCCAGTCCGTCCCTGCGTCGACGTCGGGCGACGAACGAGTCCACTCGTCACGGACGGTAAGCCGGTTCGAGATGGCGGCGGTCTCAGTGACGGGAGCGGCGACCCAGCTGCGGCCGCTCGTCTCAAGCACCCAGGCCGCCTTCGGGTCGGCGATGATGAACGAGGAGAAGTACGACTCACCGGTCGTCTGGTCGCAGACGCCGCCCTGGCCGTGCTCCGCCAACAGGGACGTCATCACCTCGAGCGCCTCGCCGGCGGTGGCGCCGCGTTCGAGGCCCAGGCGCACGAGGTCCATGCCGATGAGCGCCTCCGGCTCCTTCGCCGGATCGAGCGTCGTCCAGACCTTCTCGTTGCCGATGGCGACGCGGTGCTCGTTGACGCCGTGCTCCAGGCCCCAGAGCCAGTCCGGCCGCGAGCCGATGAGAGCGCAGGCGCCCGCATCCGGCATCCCGGCGTACCCGGTGCGGAGCGTGCCACCGCCGGAACGAGGCGCCAGCGCTTCGATCAGCTGGGGCTCGGACGACGGCCGGTCAGAGTTCTTGGCGAAGAGGGTGCCGTTGGGCCTGACGGCGCAGAGTGTGTCGCACATGGCCGCAGTCTACTGAGGAATGATGAGCGTGATGCCGAGAGGAAGGACGTCCGCCAGGCTGTAGCCGTTGGTCGAAGCCAGCGTCTGCGGGTCGACACCATACTGCGCGGCGAGGGCGTTCCAGGTGTCCCCGGTCTCCACGATATGCTCGATCGGCGCAGGCGTTGGCGTCGCGGTCGGCACGGGTGTGGGCGCAGGCGTCTGGTTGTCCGGGATCGGCGTTGGGGTGAGCACGGGCGAGCCGTCCGGGGAGGCGGTCGGCGTCAGCGTCTCGCCGGTGTCGGGCGTCAGGCCGGGCGTGAAGTCGGGCGTGATGTCCGGCTGCTGGACGACGCCGCCGTTGTCGCCGGGAAGGCCCGGCGACCTCACGAGCAGCCAGAGCGCCAGGACGCTGGCCCCGAGGAGGGCGAAGAGGGCGATGCGGAAGGTGGCGGAAGAAGGCGCGGCGACGATGGGGTCCAGGCAGGCCGCACAGAGGTCAGCGCCGTGGTCGGGGCAGTAGTCCTTGCTACAACGCGGGCACGGGGAAGTATCCTGCCGTTCACACGCGTAACATCGCATTCCAGTACCAAAACGCCGGACCGGGGCTACGGGTTTCCACCTGCACCCGGCCCAGCTATCTTATCGCTACTCGAGATCGACGGTAGCGCCAGCCTCCTGGAGCTTCTTCTGCGCCGCTTCGGCGTCAGCCTTGCCGATGGCTTCCTTGACCGCAACCGGTGCGCTCTCGACCAGGTCCTTCGCCTCCTTGAGGCCCAGTGAGGTGACCTCGCGGACGGCCTTGATGACGTTGATCTTGTTGGCGCCGTGATCCTTGAGGACGACGTTGAACTCGCTCTTCTCTTCCACAGGTGCGGCGGCAGCGCCGTCACCGTCACCGGCAGCGCCCGGAGCGACGGCAACGGCGACCGGCGCGGCGGCGGTGATGCCAAACTCGTCCGTGATCTTCTCGTTGAGGTCTCGCAGCTCCAGGATCGTCATGTCCTTGATGATGTTCAGGACCTCGTCAATCTTGCTGTCAGCCTTGGCCATGATGTTGGTTCCTCCTTTGTGTTAGTTGGGCCGGCCGGTGGCCGGGCGTTCTGCTATGCTGCTTCGCTCTCCAGCTGGCGTGCCCGAGCCTCGAGGAGACCGGGAAGTTCCTGCAGAAGAGCCTGCAGGAGCTGTGAGAACTCCCGCGGCGGACTGTCCATGAGGGCGACGAAGTTCACCAGCGGGCTCTCAATCGTGCCCATGAACTGGGCGATGAGCACCGGCCGCGGCGGGATCTTGGTCAGGTCCTTCAGAGCGTCCGCAGTGAGAAGAGTGCCTTCCAGATAGCCACCACCGACCTTGAAGGCGACCGGCGCCTCGCGGGCGTAGTCCATGATCGCCTTCGCCGCGTCCACGATGTCGTCGTAGGAGATGGCGAGCGCCGTGGGGCCGTCCGCCAGCTCGTACACCTCGGGCGTGCCGGCCGCTTCGGCAGCCAGTTTGAGGAGCGAGTTCTTGATCACTCGCAGCTCCAGGCCGCCTTCACGCAGCTTGCGGCGCAGGACCTGCATCTCCTGGACGGTCAGGCCGCGATAATCAGTGCCAATAACGATCGTGGAGCGCTCGATGCGATCCTTGATGTCGGCTACCTGATCGATCTTATGTTGTGTGGGCAATAGGCCCTCCGTTTTCCGCCGGGCGCCGCCGCCCGGGTTGATTCGTGCGCTAAAGAAAAAGCCCCCTGCCGCAGCAAGGGACGTCGATCGCTCCCCGCCAGGCTGAAGCCTGGCCTTCAGTGGGAATCTGACCTCTCCTCGGCGGGCTCTCCCGGGGGAGACTTAACCCTTGCGGGACCTGCTGTCTGCGGTGAGACGTGCGCTATTCGGTTGGCACGCAGAGCATTGTACGGCGCTCCGCGGTTTGGTTCAAGCTCAGTTATCGGCGACCGCCCCGACGCCGAACGCGCTGAGGTCCATGCGAATGCCGGGGCTCATGGTGGTCGTTAGCGTCAGCGTGCGGATGTAGTGGCCCTTGGAGCCGGTGG
>JADFTG010000253.1 GCA_022560365.1 Chloroflexota bacterium
CCAACGAAACAACCGTCGCCGCCCCTTTCAGCCGGCCGCTTTTCGGTCCGCTGTGCCTATTTGCGGCGTATGAGCATGATGCCGTCGCGGATAGTGAGGAGAACGTGCGACACACGCTCGTCACGCGCCACGTGGTCGTTGAACGCCGCGATCGCCCGGCCGTCGTCCTCTTTCGGGTCCAGCACGTACCCGCTCCAGAGCACGTTGTCCACGGCGATTACGCCGCGCTCCGATAGCATCGGCAGCGCCGCCTCGTAGTAGTCCAAGTACCCGGCTTTGTCCGCGTCGATGAACACGAGGTCGAACGGCCCTTCGAGCGTCCGGAGTGAGTCCAGCGCCGGGCCTTCGATCAGCCGCACCTTGTGCCCGTCCGGGCTGCGCTCGAAGAAGCTGCGCGCGAACGCTGCGTGTTCCGCGCTGAGCTCCAGCGTGACGATCTCGCCGTCGTCGGGCAGGGCGGCCGCCATCATCAACGCGCTGAACCCCGTGAACGTTCCGACTTCCAGCGCCCGCTTCGCGCCGACCGACGCCGCCAGCGTCTGCAGCAGCAGCCCTTCGACCGGTCCGGAGAGCATCATCGCCAGCCCGCCGAACTTCTCATGAGTCGCCTGGGTCAGCTCCGCCAGTAACGGCGGCACACCCGTCGAGTGATCCTGCGCGTAGGCCTCGATCTCTTCCGGTACCAGCGTCAACATGTTTGTCCTCCGTTCAGGGGGCGTGGCAAGCGGGCGCCCCTACCTGTTTCCTATCCGGCTAGTTCGCTCTCGAGCTGCGCCAGGCCCATCGGTCCGATGCTCAGTGCCTTAGTGTGGAACGCCTTAAGGTCGAACGAATCGCCGGCCGCCTTGCGTGCGCTTTCGCGCGCCGTCAGCCACGAGCGCTCGCCCACCTTATAGGAGATCGCCTGCGCCGGCCACCCCAGGTAACGCACGACCTCGCTCTCCATGAACGTCCGCGGCCGCAGCGCCCGTTCGACCGCGAAGTCGAGCGCCAGGTCGTGGTTCCACGTCTCGCCCGGATGGAAGCGTTCGCCGTTCGGGATCTTCAGTTCGAGGTGCATCCCGATGTCGATGATCACGCGCACGGATCGTAGTGCCTGGGCGCTCAGGAGGCCCATGTAGTAGTCGGGGTTCTCAAGGTAGCCGAGTTCGGACATCAGCCGTTCGGCGTAGAGGGCCCAGCCTTCGCCGTGGCCGCTGATGAACGTGAGGAGCCGCTGGTAGCGTGATAGCGTCTCCGGGTAGAGGCGGACCGTGGCTACCTGCAGGTGGTGGCCGGGCACTCCTTCGTGGTAGACCGTCGAGACGTCGCACCACTTCGGAAAGCGGGTGGCGTCTCCGGTCGGCCACCAGGTGCGGCCGGGTCGTGTGAAGTCCTCGGACGGGCCGGTGTAGTAGGGTGCCAGCGCGCCGCCCGGCGGCGGGATCATCACCTCGATCAGGCGGATCTCGTCGGGGATGTCGAAGTGCTTGCCGTGCAGGTCGCGCAGCGCCTCGTCGTGCAGCTCCTGCAGCCAGCGCTGGTAGTCCTCGACGCCCTCCACCGAGCGCGCGGGGTCGTTCTCCAGCAGGTCCGTCACCTCGGCGATCGTGGCGCCCGGCTTGATCTTCTCCGCCGTCTTGCGCATCTCTTCCTCGATGCGGTACTGCTCCTCCCAGCCCCAGCGGTACGTCTCCTCCAGGTCGATCGATGCGCCCAGGAAGACTCGTGAAAGGAGCTGGTAGCGTTCGCGGCCGGCGGCTTCGCGCTCGCTCGTCTTCGGCTCGTAGTCCTCGGACAGGTAGCGGTGCATCTCGGCGTAGCCCTCTTTCGCCGCCTTAGCGCCGGCCTCGATATCCGCTGCCAGTCCGTTTGAGGCGACGCCGGAGGCGACGAACTGGTCGCGCAACTGATCGAAGTACGATGGCTTGTCGGAGAGGCCGCTCCAGACGCGCGCCTGCTTTGCGCCCTCGCTCGCTTGCCGCTTCGAGGCGCTGAGGCCGCGCTCCAGGCCCAGCGATAGCGACTGGCGGTAGCCAGCCAACGCTTCCGGCACGCGGTTCAGCCGCGAGGCGACGTTCGACCAGTGCTCCTCGGTCTCCTTCGGCATGAAGTCGAACACCTGGCGCACGCTCTGAAGCGGGCTGGCGATGTTGCGCAGAGCGCGCAGGTACTCGCCGGCTTCGTAAGTGTCCAGCGAGACGCCGAGCCGTTCCTGCATCACTTCGCGGGCGACGCGGTCGGCTTCTGACTCGTCTGTTGCTTCGTCAAGCTGGCGAAGCGTGTCGCGGTTCAGTTCGGCGACCTTTCCCGGTCCTTCCGGGGAGAGGTCGGGCATTTCGTGGTCGTGACCGGGGATTCCCAGCACCGTCGCCAGTGATGGCTCAAGCGCCGCGATGTCGTCCACGTAGCGATCGGCGATCTCAAAGACACGCGACATTCTGTGTGGCTCCTTCCCTAATACCCCCTCGGTTGCACCACAGGATGCCGCAACCGCCGGCTAGTGTCATCCCGGCGTGTTCAGACGATCAGGTGGAGGTCGCCGAACTCGTGCCAGAGATAGCGGCCGGCCAGAGCTGCTGAGTAGGCAGCCTGCAGGTGCTCGCGCCCGGCGATCGCCTCGAGCATCCAGAGATGGCTGGCCTTCGGCTCATGCAACCCCGTGAGCAGTGCGTCGACGGTGCGCACGCCGCGCTGGGGCGTGATGATCAGGCCGGTCCAGCCGCTCGCGGCGACGACGGCACCGTCGTCGTCGGTCGCCGATTCCAGCGCTCGCACGACGGTGGTGCCGATGGCGACGATGCGGCTGCCGGCGGCGCGCGTTTCGTTGACGGCGCGTGCGGTCTCAGGCGG
>JADFTG010000254.1 GCA_022560365.1 Chloroflexota bacterium
CCGGGCGCATCGTCGCCGCCGCTTGTGCGGCGGACATCGCGTCGCTCGCCGACATCGGCGCGCTGGGCCGCGTTCGCCTGGCCAGTGAGTACCCCAACATCGCCGACGCGTTCGCCCGCTCGGCGCGACTGGCGCGGTATCGCGTGCAGCCCGTCTGGGGCGCCGCGCACGCCTATCCTCCCGAAGATGCCGATGTCGTCATCGTCGCCGAAAGCGACGACGGCTTCCTCGGCGAGCACGGCCTGACGCCGCTCTTCACCTTGCTCGACAACTCCGCCTGGGTCATCGGCAACGCTGATGCCCTCTCGAAGAAGGACCTGCGCTCCGTTCTCGACGCGCTGCTCGGCTCCGGCCGCGGCGCCAGGGACGGCTCGCTGCGCCTGCCGCCGCCCATCGCCGCCCGTCCGAACGGCCGCCGGGCGGAGGCGCCCCGCGACGTCCTGCGCATGGCCGTGCCGGACGGGCACCAGCAGCGCCACGTCTACGAGGCGCTCCAGGTGGCCGGGCTGGCGTTCGAGGGTTACGGCGAGAAGACTACTGTGCGCCGGCCTGAGTCCGGCATCGACGGCCTCGCCGTGAAGGTCGTGCGCCCACAGGACATGCCGCAGCTTGTGGCCACGGGCGACATCGACATCGCCGTCACCGGCCGCGATTGCCTCAACGAGCACCTCTACCAGTTCCCGTCCAGCCCCGCGTACGAGATCATCGACCTCCAGCGAGCCCAGTACAACCTGAGCGCCGTCGTCGAGGCCGACCTGCCCGCCGATGACCTCGCTGGCGCCTTCGAGCACTGGCGCGCGAAGGGCCGCGAAGTTCTGACGGTCGCCGCCGAGTTCCCGGCGACGGCCGACCACTACGCACGCAGCCGCCACTTCTGGCGCTACCAGGTGATTCCGATCGCCGGCGCCTCCGAGGGCTTCGTGCCCGAAGACGCCGACGTGCTCATCGAGGGCACGGAGACAGGCCGCACCATCGCCGAGAACAACCTCAAGGTGATCGACCTGCTCTACCGCTCGACCTCGTGCGTTATCGCCCGTCGCGACGCAGATCTTTCCGGCAATCGCAAGAAGGTCTTCGAGCATCTCCGCGGCGCCCTTGAGAAGGCGTCCGGCTCTTCGCAGTCCTAACTGATACAATTTTTCGAGCGAGGATTTCCGAATTGCCACCACTCTCTCTGCACACGTCTCTGGCAAGGCGCATCGCTGAGCGCCTGCGTACCGCCGTGCTCGACGACGAGCGGGGCAACCTCTACCTGGGCTCCACCGCCCCGGACATCCGCGTGATCACGCGCTGGGAACGTTCCCGCACGCACTTCTTCGACCTCAACAACTTCGAGCACCAGGACGCCGTCGCCGGCTTCTTCAGCGCCAACCCATCGCTCACCGATGCCGCTGCCGTCTCGCCGCCCACGTGCGCCTTCATCGCCGGCTATGTCAGCCACCTCGTGATGGACGCCAACTGGATCGCGCACATCTACCGGCCCTTCTTTGGCCGCGACTCGGAGCTCGGCGGCAACCTGCGCGCCAACATCCTCGACCGTGCTATGCAGTTCTCGCTCGACTCCGAAACGCGCGACGACGATGAGCTGATGGCCGAAGTCCTCGAGGCCGTCGCGCGCTGTGATCTCGAACTGGAGATCGACTTCATCGATAAGGAATCGCTCCGCAAGTGGCGCCAGGTCGTCTCCGACTTCGCACAGAGCCAGCCGGACTGGGACCGCTTCAAGAGCCGCATCCGCCGCCACCTCTCCGACACCCACGGCGACGCCCTCGGCGACCTCGACGGCGATGGCGAAGAGCTGGCGAGATCGCTCCCGGAGCTCGTCAACGAGACGCTGCGTTACCTTAGCCGCGAACGCCTCGACGAGTGGATGAACGAGTCGCTCGAAGAGTCCGTCGTCGCCGTTCGCGAGTATCTGCGATGCGTATAGTCGAAGGCGCCGAAGAAGCGCGTGTCACGCTCCTCAGGCGTGTGCCGCTCGAAGAGCCGGAGCTACCGCAGGCCGTCCGCGAGACGAACCGCCGTGTCTTCGGCGCCGATCTTGGCGCCGAAGAGGTCGTCGACCGCATCCTGCGCGACGTTCGTACCGACGGCGACGCCGCGATCCGCCGCTACAACGAGGCTCTCGACGGCGTCCGCGCGCCTGACTTGCCGCTGGAAGTGTCCGCGGACGAGATCAAGGCGGCCCACGCGGAAGTCGAGGCTGGCCTCGTTGAGGCGCTCCGCTTCGCTGCCGGCCGCATCCGCGCCTTCCACGAGCTGCAGCTCGAACACGCCGCGACTTCGTTCGTGTCCGATGGCGTGGGCCAGGTCGTGCGGCCGATCGCACGCGTCGGCCTCTACGTGCCCGGCAACCGGGTGATCTACCCATCGACGCTGCTCATGATCGCCATTCCGGCGCGCGTCGCCGGCGTCACTGAGCTCATCGTCGCCACGCCAGCGCGCCCGGACGGTAGCGTCGCGCCGCTCAAGCTCGTCGCTGCCGACATCGCCGGCGTCGACCGCGTCTTCCGCGCGGGCGGCGTCCAGGGCATCGGTGCGCTCGCCTACGGCACCGAGTCCGTCCCTGCCGTCGACAAGATCTGCGGGCCCGGCAACATCTTCGTCACGATCGCCAAGAAGAAGCTCTTCGGCGAAGTCGGCATCGACGGCGTCTTCGGCCCGTCCGAGACGCTCGTCGTCGCCGACAAGGACGCCGACCCCGGCCTCGTCGCCGCCGACCTGCTCGCCGGCGCCGAGCACGACGAACTCGCCACCGCCGTCCTCATCACCGACTCCCGCGATCTGGCCGAGCGGGTTGCCATGACCGTCGACCGTGAGATCG
>JADFTG010000255.1 GCA_022560365.1 Chloroflexota bacterium
ACTATCACCTCAAACCCCTGCCCGTCGCGGTCATCAGTGCCGAGGCCGTCGACGGCGATTTCCATGCCCGTTTTTCGGCCACATCCCGCGCCTATCGGTACCGCATCATCAACCGGCGCCCACCGCTAACGTTGGAGCGCGGCCGCGCCTGGCGGATATCCGCGCCGCTCGATCACGGCGCCATGGCGGAGGCGGCCCGGGCGCTCGTCGGTGAGCACGACTTCACGACCTTTCGCGGCATCGCCTGTCAGGCGGACTCACCGGTCAAGACCATCGATGAGCTGAGCGTCACGCGCACCGGCGAGGAGATCGTGATCGCCGTCCGCTCGCGCTCGTTCCTGCTCAACCAGGTGCGGATCATCACCGGCACCCTGAAGCTCGTCGGCGAAGGCAAATGGCGGCCATCGGACGTCAAGGCGGCGCTGGACGCCCGGGACCGCGCCAAGGGCGGGCCGACGGCGCCGCCCGAAGGGCTTTACCTGGTCGAAGTCCGCTACTGAACGCCCTTATTTATCGCCCGGCGACGACCCGCGGCCAAGCCTACGGGCGCCCTTGGCGGCGGGGATTTTACGTTTCTAACAATGTATGCGTAATGTATATTGGTTCGCCGGAATCGGCTGTTTATCTCAGAAAATAGGGAATTCAAGGCGGTTTACATGGAGGTATATACAGTATAAACTATATATATAGTGTATGAGGGGAGTCGGCGATGGAGATCGATTTGACCCGCGACCGCCAGGTGGTGGTCAGCGTAACGACGACGCTGGCGGAGTTCACCGACGCCTTGCGGACCGGGCGCCTGGTGGTCGACCTCAAGGGGGCGCCGGCGCTTACCGACGGCCTCGCGCCGCCGGCCGGCCGAGAGGCCGACGCCGGGCTCGGCGCCGGTGAAGTCGCGGCGATCTGCCGCCGCTACGGGCCCGAGAGGCTCGCCGCCAATCTGCTGTGGGAAATCGCCCAGGCGGGCGATCAGGGGATCACCTCGACCGAGCTCAAGGAGGCTCTGGGCTTGGGCTCCTCCCAGCAGCTCGCCGGCGTCTTCGGCGGCAACGCAACCGTCGCCAGGAAACGCATCGAGCAGGGGTTCCGCCTGATCGAGGTCGCGGACGACGGCCGGACGATGGTCACGGGCGCGGCGTCCGCCCTCGCGCAACTGCGCTAACCGAAGCGCAGCGGAAGCCTTTCCGATGGACCCGTAGGGCAGGCTTCCAGGCGACATCCTTCAAACAGACGCCGGTCCGGACGCGAACGACGTTGGAGGCCTTCAGGCCTCCAACTACATCAAACGGATGGGGGGCGCGTGCGGTAGAATGTCACGACGATGACCACCTCTAGCCCGCCCGGAATCGACCTCGACAAGCTCACGCCCTGGTTTAGCGAGCACGTGGAGCCCGTGAAGAGCCTCTCGGCCCAGGTCGTGGGCCACGGGCGCTCCAATATCACGTACCGCGTCGAGACGGAGGATGGGCGGCCCTGGGTGGTGCGCCGGCCGCCGCTCTCTCACGTACAGAAGACGGCGCACGACATGGCCCGCGAGTTCCGCATCATCTCCGCGCTGGAGCCCACGGGATTCCCAGTGCCGAAGCCCTACGCGCTCTGCACGGACGACTCGGTCATCGGCGCGCAGTTCTACGTGATGGAGTTCGTGGACGGCATCATCGCCGTCGACCCGAACGAGGTCGGCGCGAAGTTCGACGAAGGCGACCGCCGCAAGATCGGCGAGGAGCTGGTGGACGTGCTCGTCCGGCTGCACTCGTTTCACCCCGAGGAGATCGGCCTGAAGGACTTCGGCAGGCCCAGCGGATACCTGGAACGGCAGGTGCGGCGCTTCAGCGAACAGCTCGAAAACGTCCGCTACCGAGAGACAGAAGAGCTGGACGAACTGGCGAAGCGCCTGCGGGCGGCGATCCCGGAGGAGCGCCGGCTTGGCATCGTCCACAGCGACTACCGCCTGGACAACGCGATCCTCAACGACGACGGGCACATGATCGCCGTCCTGGATTGGGAGATGTGCACCCTGGGCGACTCGCTGGCCGACATGGGACTGCTGCAGATGTACTGGGGCAACCCGACCAGCTCGCAGCTGAACATCGGCGCAACGTCCGTAATGGCTCTGCCCGGCTTCCCGACGTGGGAAGAGGCAGCCGCGCGCTACGAAGAGAAAAGCGGCGCGGACCTCTCCGGGCTCGACTTCTACACCGTGCTGGCGCACTTCAAGCTGGGCGTCATTCTGGAGAACATGCACAAGCGCTTCCTCGACGGAGGAACCGTCGGCGCCGGATTCGAGATGATCGGCCAGCAGGCGGTCGTCCTCGGCAAACGCGGCCTTGAAGTCGCGGGCCAGAGCGCGATCACCGAGCTGCGCGGCTAGCGGCGAGCGAGAAGGACCGCCGCCGTTGCCGGCGGCGGTCCGAAGATCAGCGCGTGCAGCGATTCCAAGGCCCGGTCCGTGAGCAGGGATTTGGCTTGGTCCTGCCTGCCCCGATCCAGGGCCTGTTGGGCCCGAAGCAGCGTATCGGGCAGGCCCTCCCCAGCGATGACCACCTGCCGAGTACCGGCCTTGCCGGCAACCATCTTTACCTGCGTCTGTGTCACGATACGTTTTCTCCACAGTTTGTATCCACCCAATGGCCCGCCCGCCACTGCCTCAGCCCCAACCAATGATGCCACATGGCGCGGAACGCCTGCTCCAACTCCTGGGCCAGCCGCCGGGGTTGACAGAGGGGACTGTCCAGCATGAGGTGACGCAGGGAGCGACGGATGCGATCCAGCGCCTCCGGCTGTTCCACGAAACGACAGGCCATCCGCACGTAGTCCTCTG